>QKDJ01000261.1 GCA_003252145.1 Azovibrio restrictus | reverse complement strand
GCCAGATAACCCAGCTTGGCCAGGCGCCGGCATACGTCGGCAATATATTCGTGTACCCCGAAAATTTCCGAGACCACCAGGATGACTGGGGGGTTGCTCTGGCCGGCGGGGCGAGCGTGATAGATTTCCACGGGGCCCAGGGGAGAGGGGGTGCTGGTACGACCCGCGGTCAGGCCGGTTGTGTCCGTCTGTACGGCGGTCTGGGCCATGATGGGCTGGGTCGCCAATGCAAAGCCAGCGCCTATGCCTACTGCCATGAACTCCCTGCGGCTGATGGGTTGCTCCGGCTCACGGCCGGGAACCAGACTGTCGAATTCGTCGCGCATGCTGTCCTCCTTCGGGTCAAGGTGTGGAAGGGCATGATAGTCCTCTCCCCGTGCCGGAGAAAGGGCACGGGTCCAAGTATGTCAGTTGCTGCTGAAACGGTTGTGGCGTACGGATTTGCGCCACATAGGGCGCTCTTCGTTGTTGCCCGGATGCAGTGCAGCGGTCATTTCAGCCAGAGCCCGGGCTACCCGTTCATTGAGGCTGCCCCGCGGTAGATTCCCTCGGGCATCAGGTTCTCCCGCCGGGAGGCCGGTGAGGAGTTCCATGGCTTCATCTACCGTGGCGACCGGCCAGATGTGGAAATGTCCGGCCCCTGCTGCCTCCACCACATCGGCACGCAACATCAGGTGCGGGACGCTGGCCGCGGGGATGAGCACCCCCTGATCTCCTGTCAGACCCCGGGCTTTGCACAGGTCGTAAAAGCCTTCGATTTTCTCGTTGACCCCGCCGATCACCTGGACTTCGCCAAACTGGTTCACCGAACCGGTAAGGGCCAGGGTCTGGCGGATGGGCGTCTGGGCCAGGGCCGAGAGCAGGGCGCAGAGTTCGGCCAGAGAGGCGGAGTCTCCCTCCACCTGGCCGTAGGACTGTTCAAACACCAGGCTGGCCGCCAGGGACAGGGGTTGGTGTCGGGCGTAGCGAGCAGCCAGGAAGGCGGTGATGATCAGCACCCCCTTGGAGTGGATGGCGCCGCCTAGCTCCGTTTCTCGCTCGATATCCACCACGTCACCGTCACCGACCCGGGCGGTGGCGGTGACCCGTACCGGGTGCCCGTAGCGCTCCCCCGCCAGCTCCACCACTACCAGGGCATTGGCCTGGCCGGCCCGTTCGCCGCTGGTGGAAATCAGGGTGCTGCCTTCCAGGGTGGATTCCAGTACATGGCGAGGGTAGCGGTTGGCCCGGCGAGCCCGGGCCGCCAGGGCCGCCTGGACTGCCTCCTTGCTCACTTGAGTGGCATCCGCATCTTGGGTGCGGGCATGAAAGTCGGATTCCCGCATCAGATCGGAGAAGAAGCGGGTGTGCAGGGAAAGTCTGGCCGAATGTTCCGCGTGGCGGGCTGATTCTTCGATGAGCAGGGCTGTGGCTCCGGCATCGAAGGGTTGCAGGCCGGCGCTACGAGCCAGGTTGCTGAGCAGGCGGGCGAATTGTTGTTCGCTCTCGGGGGTGCGCGGCAGCTCGTCCTCGAAGTCGGCTGCCACCCGGAACAGCTCGGCGAAATCCGGATCATTTTCCATGAGCAGGTAGTAGAGCTCCCGCTCACCTACCAGGATCACCTTGACCTGACAGGGGGCGGGTTCCGGGCGCAGGGAGGCCTGGTTGCTCCAGCCCTGGGCCTCGGCTGGGGGTTCGATGGCAATGTCGCCGGTGCGCAGGGTGCGCTTCAGGCTGTCCCAGGCGTAGGGCTGGGTGAGCAGTCGGCCTGCATCCAGAACCAGATAACCGCCGCTGGCCCGATGCAGGGCGCCGGGACGGATCAGGTGGAAGTGGGTGGTCTGGCCGCCGGTCAGGGGCAGGTGTTCGATGCTACCGATCAGGTTGCCAAAGCCCGGGTTGTCCTCGCACACCACCGGGGCACCCTGGGTTTCACTGTGATCCACCAGCAGATTGACCTGGTAGCGCAGGAAGGTGCTGTGGGGCAGCTCCCCTTCCCCTTCCTCGTTGCCTTCTTCATCGCTCAGGCTGCCCCGGGCCACGCTGGCGATCACGTCGTCGCGGATGGCATCGAGAAAGCTCAGAACTTCAGCCAGGTCCGCGTAATGGCGGCGCAGACCCCGGGTCAGGTGAGCCAGCACCGGGCGCAGGGCCTGGCGTTCAGCCCGGGCCACGGAGTCCCGCAGTTCCTGGCGCCAGCCGGGAAACTCGGCCAGCAGGTCCGCCAATTTCATGGTCCAGGCTTCCACCTTGGCTTCGATGGCCTGGTGTTCCTCGTCGGTCAGGGCCTCGAAGTCTTCCGGGCTCATGGGTTTGCCGTCCTGGGTGGGGGCAAAGACGAAGCCCTCCGGTGTGCTCAACAAACCCAGGCCATCCGCCTCGCTTTCCTTGCCCAGGGCGGCGATGGCGTTTTCTTCCCGTTGCTTGTGGTTGTCCTGCAGAGCCTCCACCCGGTCCACGTGGGTGTCCGCATCCAGGGCGGCGTCGATGGCGGGCATCAGGTCCCGGGTCAGTTCCAGCATGTCCGCCTTGAGGCGGGCGCCACGACCGGCGGGCAGACGCAACAGGCGCGGGGCCCGAGGATCATCAAAGTTGTGCAGATAGCAGAGGTCGGGCGGAGTGCGCTCCTTGCCGGCCAGCTCCTTGATCAGGCGAAATACCGTGGCATGGCGGCTGGTGCCGGACTCCCCAAGAACGAAGACGTGGTAGCCCGGATGCCCCATGGAGAGGCCGAAATGCAGGGCTTCTTCCGCCCGTTCCTGACCCAGTCCGCCGGGTAGGGGTTCCAGGTCTGCAGTGCTGGCAAAACCCAGGCTGGTCGGGTCACAGGTGCGACGTAGTTGTTCGGGCTTGAGGGGGGCGGGGGGTGTGTGGGGGTGGTGCATGAATATTCCTCTTGGGCCGGGAGGTGGGCGGAGGCGGCTTGTGCCAGCCGCCAGCGCCTTCCCGTTACATCAAGACGATGTCGTATTGTTCCTGAGCATAGCTGCCCTCGGCCTGGAGGGAGACGGGCTTGCCGATGAAGTCCGAGAGCATGGCCAGGGACTGGGATTCTTCGTCCAGGAACAGGTCGATGACCTGGGGGCTGGCCAGAACACGGTATTCCCGGGCATCGAACTGGCGGGCTTCCCGCAGCAGTTCACGCAGAATTTCGTAGGCCACGGTGCGGGCGGTCTTCACCTCGCCCCGGCCGCCGCAGGTGGGGCAGGGCTCGCATAGCACGTGGGCCAGGGATTCCCGGGTGCGTTTGCGGGTCATTTCCACCAGACCCAGGGCGGTGAAACCGTTGACCGTCAGCCGGGTGTGGTCCCGGGCCAGGGCCTTGTTGAACTCGGCCAGCACCGCGTCCCGGTGTTCCGGGTTCTCCATGTCGATGAAGTCCACGATGATGATGCCACCCAGATTGCGCAGGCGCAGCTGCCGGGCAATGGTGAGAGCCGCTTCCAGATTGGTCTTGAAGATGGTGTCGTCAAAATTGCGCACCCCCACGAAACCACCCGTATTCACGTCGATGGTGGTCATGGCTTCGGTCTGGTCGATGATCAGGTAACCGCCGGATTTCAGGTCTACCCGCCGGGCCAGGGCCTTTTCGATTTCCGCTTCGACCCCATGCAGGTCGAAGAGGGGGCGTTGGCCCGTGTAGTGGTCCAGCAAGGGGCTTACTGCCGGGGTGTATTCCGCAGCAAAGGTTTCCAGTTTCTGGAAGTTCTCCCGGGAGTCGATGATGATCTTGCAGGTTTCCGGATTGACGAAATCCCGCAATACCCGCTGGGCCAGATGCAGTTCGTGATACAGGGGGCTGGGAGCCCCGGAGACCCGGGCCTTGTCGCGGATGTCCTTCCAGAGTTTCCTCAGGTAGGCGATGTCATTGGTGAGTTCTTCGTCCGTGG
>QKDJ01000191.1 GCA_003252145.1 Azovibrio restrictus | reverse complement strand
AGTTGTTCCACATAGATCACGTCCCGATAAGCGGGATTCTTGCTGGAGGTGGAGGCCCACAGCAGCATCTGGGCGCGCGCGCCTTCCGGCAGGGAAGGCAGGGTGGTCTGGCGACCATAGGCGGCCCGGGCTGAGGCAATGGCGATCTTGCCCTGGAGCTCCGGCGGCAGGCGCGGGTCCAGCAGGGAGTCGATACGGCTGATGAATACCGAGGCCACGGAGGCGATGGTGCTCACGTCCTCGCCCCGGGCAGCGCGGGATTCCAGGCCCCGGCGATAGGCTCCCTGCACGGCGGCCAGTTGATGGGGACCGAAGATCAGGGTCACATTCACATTGATGCCCGCGTCGATGGCGCCGCTGATGGCCTCCAGGCCGCCTTCGGTGGCGGGAATCTTGATCATGGCGTTGGGCCGGGCGATTTCCGTCCACAGGCGGCGGGCGGCAGCCAGAGTGCCGGCGGCGTCATGGGCCAGGTCCGGGGAGACTTCAAAACTGACGAAACCGGCGCTGCCGCCGCTCTGGTCATAGACCGGGCGCAGGCTGTCGCAGGCCCGGCGGATGTCAGGCAGCACCAGGGCTTCGAAACGGGCTTCGGGATCGCTGATTTCCTGTTTGATCCGGTTCAGGTCAGACTGGTAACCCGCGTCATTTTTGATGGCGTTGTAGAAAATGGCGGGATTGGAGGTGACGCCAGCGATGGCATCTTCCTGAATCCAGCGGGCCAGTTCTCCGGAATCCAGCAGGTGGCGGGTCAGGTTGTCGAGCCAGATCTGCTGGCCAAACTGGGCGATTTGCTTGAGACGGGACATGGGCCGGTGCTTTATGCAAAAAAGAAATCAGTTTAACGGCCATAGGTGGTGAGTTCCAGCCTCTGGCAACACTTTTCCCCAGGCATTTCTGGAAAAATGCAGACTTTCTCTTAAAAAGGTGACAAACATGAGTACGCCCTTTGCCGTGCGCGGTGAATACATTCAATTGGATCAATTGTTGAAGGCCGCCAGCCTGGTTGGGTCCGGCGGAGAGGCTCATGCCGCAGTAGAAGCGGGGATGGTCCAGGTGGATGGTCAGGTGGAGTTGCGCAAGAGGGCCAAGCTGCGGCCAGGCCAGCAGGTGGTGTTCGATGGCCAGACCCTGGTGCTGGTAGGGGAAGCTGGGGAATAAGGTGTTTTTATCCCCGGCATACGGGAGTAAGCCTGTGGATAGGTCGTGGACAGTTGTTCCAAGTCCTTGGGCCCAAGGGATTTTTTAGGATTGCCTAAATTTTGTGCGATTTTTCGACGTTGCTATCACCATAAGAAAAGCCTGTATTCAAGCGGGATTTCGGCGATTTATCCCCGTTCTCCGGGGGTAATCCTGTGGATAAGTTCGGGACAGTTGACGCAAGTTATCGTCAGACAAGGGAAATTTATGGTTGCCTGAAATTTAGGCAGCGGCAGGGTAGGGGATTCACTCCAGCAGGCACAGGGGAACTTCCCTTTCCGCCGGCGTAATGCCACCGTGCATGCCAGGCAGGTGATAGGGCGTTTCCCCGGGTATCAGGTCCATGAGGGTCCAGTTGTCCTTGAGCAGCAGGGTCAGGTCGCCCACCCGGCTGGCCAGCCGTGGATGCTGGGGCCCTGTGCCGAACCAGTGATCAGACAGCAATTGTTGGCTGGGGAGAATATGCAGGGCATGTCCCAGGCGCTCTGCGGCCTTGCGGGTGAATTCGTCGCTGCAGCCGGGTTTGAGGTGCACATAGGCGGCCCGGCGTTCCCCGGACAGGGGGCGGGCCAGCAGTGCGGCAAGTTCCGGATAATCGTTGAGGCAGATGCGCCGGGATTCCGGGGTGTGGATAAAGCCATGGTCGGCGGTGACCAGTATCTGCGGGCGCCGGGTATCCTTGGGCAGGTTGAGCAGCCAGGCCTCCAGGGCTTGTTCCATGGTTTGCAATGCCAGACCCGGTTCCGGAGCGTCGGGGCCAAATTCGTGGGCGAGACTGTCGAAGTCGGGCCAGTAGGCGTAGATGAGCTGCTGGCTGGGTCCGTTTTTCAGGGCCTGATCCAGGGCGACAAAGCATTCATTGATATGGCGGTAGGGCAGGCAGGTGGCACCCCGGGCCATTTCCCGATTGAAGGGGGAATAGATGATGGCGGCTGGGGATATGTGGGTGACCGGTACGGGAAGCCGTTTTGCCAGGGAGAGTTCCGTGGGCAGGTTGGGGGCAGCAAGAATGGCCTGGGCCCAGGCTTGGCGCTCCTGCAGACTGGCAGGGGCGCCGTGACGGCGGGTGAGGGGCAGGATGGACAGGAGTTCTCCCACCTCTTCTGCCCAAACGTGCCAGCCCGTGAGGCCATGGCTAATCGGCGGCAGGCCACTCATGAGGGTGCCCACGGCGCTGGCGGTGGTGCTGGGGAATACGGATTCCAGAGTGCACAGGCGCTGGCGGGCCAGCAAACCAGCGGGCAGGTGCCGTCGGAGTTGGGCTTCTCCCATGCCATCGAGCACCAGTAATACGATGGGGCGCTTGCCATCCAGAGACAGGTCGGCCAGGGGCGCCGGGGACGAGGTGCCGCCGAGCACAGTGGCGATGCTCGCCATGAGATTGGGCAAGCCCCGGGTCAGGCTGGGAGCCTTGGGAGAGAGCGAAACGGGATGCGTCAACATGAAATCAGTGTGCCCCTTTGAGGCTTTTCTGCCTAGTCGGCCATCACCGATATGACCGCTTGTACAACGGTGGTTTTGCCCTTTCTGGAGAATTTCTATTCCAGTGCTGGCGAAGTGGCTTTATAAGTGCCTTTATAAAAGATAAAATATATAAGACTTGCGATCCTGAACCCGAGGGCTCAGGCGTTGTCGTAAAATACTGCGTTTTCTGATACCGGGTTCGTTCCCGGTTTCTTCCCGACCACTTCACGAAAGGAAGTCCCGTGCTTGAAGCTTACCGTGCTCACGTTGCCGAGCGTGCCGCTCTCGGCATCCCCGCTCTGCCCCTGACCAAGCAACAGACCACCGAGCTGGTGGCCCTGCTGAAGAACCCGCCCGCTGGCGAAGAAGCCTTCCTGGTTGAACTGCTGACCTACCGTGTTCCCGCTGGTGTGGATGATGCAGCCAAGGTCAAGGCCGAGTTCCTGACCAAGGTGGCCAAGGGCGAAGAAACCTGCGGTCTGGTATCCAAGGAAAAGGCCACCGAACTGCTGGGCACCATGCTCGGCGGTTACAACGTCAAGCCCCTGATCGACCTGCTCTCCGACGCCGCTCTGGGTAGCATCGCCGCTGACGGCCTGAAGAAGACCCTGCTGGTGTTCGATTACTTCCACGACGTGGCCGAGCTGGCCAAGGGTGGCAACGCCAATGCCAAGGCTGTGATGCAGTCCTGGGCTGACGCCGAGTGGTTCACCTCCCGTCCCGAAGTGCCCGCTTCCCAGAAGCTGACCGTGTTCAAGGTGACTGGCGAAACCAACACCGATGACCTGTCTCCCGCTCCCGATGCCTGGTCCCGTCCCGACATTCCCCTGCATGCCCTGGCCATGCTGAAGAACCCCCGTCCCGGTATCGAAGCTGACGAACCCGGTTCCCGCGGCCCCATCAAGCAACTGGAAGCCCTGGCTGCCAAGGGCAACCTGATCGCCTACGTGGGCGACGTGGTGGGTACCGGTTCTTCCCGCAAGTCCGCCACCAACTCCGTGCTGTGGTTCACCGGCGAAGACATCCCCTACGTGCCCAACAAGCGCTTTGGTGGTGTGTGTCTGGGTTCCAAGATCGCCCCCATCTTCTTCAACACCATGGAAGATGCCGGCGCTCTGCCCATCGAAATCGATGCTGGCCAAATGGACATGGGCGACGAGATCGAACTGAAGGTGGACCAGGCCACCGGCAAGGTTACCGCCACCAAGAAC
>QKDJ01000186.1 GCA_003252145.1 Azovibrio restrictus | reverse complement strand
AGCTCCCGCAGGGCGCCCAGCAGGGCCAGGGTCCACAGGAGGCCGATCCCCATGAAGATGCCGTCCAGGGTGGAGTGCAGGGGTGGGTTCTTGGCCGCGAAAGCTTCCACCCGGGCCAGCACGATGCAGTTGGTGACGATCAGGGGGATGAAGATGCCCAGGATCACGTAGAGCTGGTGGAACCAGGCATTGAAGAGCAGATCCACCACCGTCACCAGGGCGGCCACGATGAGGATGAACACGGGAATGCGGATTTCGTGGGGGATCAGGTTACGTAGGCTGGCCACGGCCACGTTGGCGAGGGCCATCACCAGAATGGTGGCCAGGGACAGCATGACCGCATTGACCATATTGGTGGAAATGGCCAGCAGGGGGCAGAGGCCCAGCAACTGGACCAGGCCCGTATTCTGTTTCCACAGCCCGTTATGGGCGATGCTGCGCAATTCTTCCCGGGTGATCATTTTTCGGCCTCCTGGGCGAAGAGTTCGTTCTGGTGGGCCATGGCATAACGCACGGCCTTGTGCACGGCCTTCACCACCGCCCGTGGCGTGACCGTGGCCCCAGCGTGGAAGTCAAAGCGGCCCTGATCCTTTTTCACCCTCCACTCTCCATCGGGCACGCCCGGGTAGTTGAGGCCGGTGAACTGGCCGATCCAGGGATTCGCCTTGTTCTTGTCCTTGCGAGGCTCGATGTAGTCCCCCAGGCCCGGGGTTTCCTTGTGCTGAACCACCCGCACGCCGGTCACGTCACCGCTGGCGGTGATGCCCAGCACCAGGCGGATATCGCCCGCATAGCCATCGGGGGCCACGGCTTCCAGCACCAGGGCGGCAGGTTGGCCGGCCTTGCGGGCCCGGTACACCTTGCTGGGCATTTTCTGGCCCAATTCCGGCTCAGGCGCCAGTTCCAGGGTGTCGGAAAGCAGGTCGTTATCGTAGCTGCTGGCCGGAAGCACTTCATTGATGAAGGCCATTTTTTCCTCGGCCAGGGAAGTTTCGATGGCCGGGCGGGTCCATTGATAGGCGCCGGCCAGGAGCCCGGTAAACAGGACCACGAACAGGAACAGGGTCAGGGCCGTGCGCACGGCCATGGTGGAGGCCGAGTAAACCTTGGCTTCGCTCATGGGGCCTCCTTCTTGGGGCCCAACTTCTGGCCGAATACGGGAGGCTGGCAGAGCAGGTCGATGACCGGGGCACACAGGTTCATGATCAGCACGGCAAAGGCGATGCCGTCCGGGAAGGTGCCGAAGACCCGGATCAGGTAGGCCAGGATGCCGGCGCCCAGGCCGAAGAACAGCTTGCCTCGGGGCGTAGTGCAGCCGGAAACCGGGTCCGTGGCGATAAAGAAGGCCCCCAGCATGGCGCCCCCGGAAAACAGGTGGAACAGGGGATCGGCAAAGCGGGTCGGGTTGATACCCCAGCACAGGCCGGAGACGGCACCCATGCCGAGGATGAAGGCCACGGGCACATGCCAGGTGATGACCCGTTTCCAGAGCAGGAACAGGCCGCCCAGCAGATAGGCGGTGGCGACCCATTCCCAGCCCTTGCCGGCAAAGGTGCCGTACAGGGTCTGATTGGCAAGCAGGTCCTGGATGTGGGTATGGGCCAGGTCCATTTTCAGGGCCGTCTTCATGGCATCCAGGGGCGTGGCGGCTGTCAGGGCGTCAATCCGGGGGGCGATGCCGAAGACCACTTCCAGCTGTTGCACCAGGGAGAGGGACAAACCCTGGGCCGGCCATTGGGCCATGAGGGCAGGGAAAGCCACGATACAGGCAGCGAAGGCCACCATGGCCGGGTTGAAGGGGTTCTGGCCCAGGCCGCCATAGAGCTGCTTGGCAATGACGATGGCGAAGAGCACACCAGTGACCGTGAGCCACCAGGGGGAGAGGGGCGGAAAGGTCAGGGCAATGAGCCAGGCCGTGACCAGGGCCGAGCCATCCATGAGGAAGGGGGAAACGGGCTTGCACCGCAGCTTGAGCAGCAGGGCTTCGGCGGCCAGGGCGGCACAGCTGGAGAGCACCAGTTGCACCAGCAGAGCCGGACCGATGAGCCAGGTGTAGACGGCGATACCGGGCACCAGGGCCAGGCAGACCAGACCCATGACCCGGGTGATGCTCACGGGCTTCAGAACGTGGGGAGAGGTAACGATTTCCATGGGGTTCAAGCTTCCTTGCCCGTTTCGGCTGGCGTTTCAGCAGGGGAGCTGGCCGCATCAGAAGCGGCTGTCGGAGTGCTCTCCGTCTCCAGGCCGGCTTCCTGGCGCCGGGCGTCGATTTCAGCGATTTCCTTGGCCTTTTGCGGTGATAGCTCGTCCGTGTTCTTGGGCTGGGCGGCCGCCCGCTGGGCCTTGGCCCGGGCCATGGCGGCAGCAATGGCGGCCTTCTTGGCGGCTTCCGGATCGTCGGCGAGTGGGGTTTCGGGGGCGGAACCGTCAGCAGCGGCAGCGGCTTCAGCCGCCTTCTTGGCCGCCTGGGCAGCTGCGGCCCTGGCCAGCTTCTCGGCCTTCTCGGCTTTCTCCCGTTCGTCCCGGAATTGCTTGAACTCGAAACGATCCTTGGCCCCGTCAGCCATTTTCTTGTCCTTTTCCCGGGACCAGATTTCGCTCTTGGAGAAGCGGAAATACTGGACCAGGGGAATATGGGCCGGGCACACGTAGGAGCAGCAACCGCATTCGATGCAGTCGAACAGGGCGTACTCCTGGGCCTTGCCGAAATTCTTGGCTCGGCTCCACCAGTAAAGTTCGAAGGGCTGCAATTCCTGGGGGCAGGCCCGGGCGCATTCGCCGCAGCGGATGCAGGGCATTTCCGGCGGTTTGGGGGGGAACAGGTCGGGGGAGTGGGCGATCAGGCAGTTGGTGGCCTTGATCACCGGCACATCCGGGGCAGGGATGAGAAAGCCCATCATGGGGCCGCCCATGATGACCCCATCCGTATCCGTACCGGGTTCGGCCAGAGGCAGAATCTGGTCCATGGGCGTGCCGATCAGCACTTCCCAGTTGCGGGGTTTACCTGCATTACCCGTGAGGGTGACGATGCGGCTGATCACCGGCTCTCCGTGAGCCACAGCTCGCCAGGCGGTCCAGGCGGTGGCCACGTTGAAGCACTGGACGCCCAGGTCCGTGGAGCGCCGGTCGGCGGGAATTTCCTTGCCCGTCAGTACCCGGATCAATTGCTTGGCGCCCCCGGCCGGATACAGGGTGGGGACGGGAATAACTTCAAAGGATTCACCGGCCGCCTGAACCGCCGCCTGCATGGCTGCAATGGCTTCCGGCTTGTTGTCCTCAATGCCGATCAGCACCCGCTTGGGTTGCAGCAGATCCCGGAACAGGCCGATACCGGAGACGATTTCCCCGGCCCGCTCCCGCATGATCAGGTCGTCACAGGTGATGTAGGGCTCGCACTCGGCCCCGTTGATCACCAGTTCTTCCATGGGCACGGACTTGGAGGCTGCGAGCTTGGCATGGCTGGGGAAGACGGCGCCCCCCAGACCCACCACGCCGGACATCTGCAGGTATTCCCGCACGGCTTCCGGCGAATGGGCCTTGTAGTCCAGGGGCTGGCGTTCGATCCAGCGGTCTTCACCATCCGGTGCTATCACCACGCAATCGGTGGACAGGCCGGAAGGGTGGGGCATCAGCCGGGGACCCACTTCCACCACGGTACCCGAGGTGGAGGCATGGACGGCGGCAGAAATCCAGCCGTCGGCCTCGCCGATCAACTGGCCCTTCAACACCTTGTCGCCCACGGCTACGACTGGGCGTGGGGTGCCACCGATGCTCTGGTGCAGAGGGATCACCAGGCAGGTGGGCAGGGGCGCCCGGGCAATGGGTTCGCCGCAGGATTGCTGCTTGTTGTAGGCGGGCTTCACGCCCCCCTTGAATTTG
>QKDJ01000120.1 GCA_003252145.1 Azovibrio restrictus | reverse complement strand
GGGTCCCCAGGCCTCCCGTTAATTAGCCCCTGACGGAGGCTCACCAGGCAGTACCCGGAGATTCCCTTCCTCGCGTCTCCGGGCGATGAGGGCCAGCACCGCAAGGCGCTGGCCCTCATCCATTTGTGACCAGCCGGCGATCTCCTCCAGGGTGCGTCCACAGCCTTCGCAATACTGCCGGGCTGCATCCATCCGGCACACGCCGGTACAGGGGGATTTCACTGGCATTGGAGCGGTGTCCGGGACAGGTTGCGGGCTACCCGGGAGGCGTTTTCCCGGCCCAGTTGGGCGGAAATGAAATTTCCGGCAGCGATCAGGCGGGGTAGGTCGATGCCACATTCGATGCCCATGCCTTGCAGCAGATAGACCACGTCTTCCGTGGCCACATTGCCGGACGCGCCCGGGGCATAGGGGCAGCCACCCAGGCCTGCTACCGAAGTATCGAAGACTTTTACGCCAAACAGCAGGGAGGCGTGGATGTTGGCCAGGGCCATGCCATAGGTGTCATGGTAGTGGCCCGCCAGGCGTTGAATGGGCACGTGGCGGGCGCAGGCTTCCAGCATGGGCAGGATGGTGCCCGGGGTGCCGGTGCCTATGGTGTCGCCCAGGGAAATTTCGTAGCAGCCCAGTTCCTGAAGTTCGTGGGCCACATGAGCCACCGCCTCCGGAGCTACCGGGCCTTCAAAGGGACAGCCTGCCACGCAGGACACGTAACCCCGCACCGGAATATCCAGGGCGGCAGCAGCGGCGGCAACGGGGGTCAGCCGTTTCAGGCTTTCTGCCACCGAGGCATTGGTGTTCTTGCGACTGAAGCTTTCCGATGCGGCGGCGAAGATGGCCACCTCGGTGGCACCGGCTTCCATGGCGGCATCGAAGCCTTTGAGATTGGGTACCAGGACCGGGTAGCGTACGCCAGGGCGGGGCTTGAGGCCTTGGAGTACGGCAGCCCCATCGGCCATCTGGGGTACCCATTGGGGCGAGACGAAGGCGGCTGCCTCGATGCGCTTCAAACCCGCATCCGCCAGCAGATCAATCAGTTGGATCTTGGTGGAGGAGGGAATGGCGGTAGCAATATTCTGCAAACCGTCCCGAGGGGCCACATCCACCAGCTCCACATGGGCCGGTAGAGCACTGTGCAAGGCTGGGGTTTTATGCGGAGTTGTCATTCTTCCGTCTCATGCCTGTGGTAAGTTGACCTGGATTTTACGCATACCAACGTTCATGTCGTCCTCTGCACCGGAATATCCTTTTCCCAAGCCACCCGAAAGCGGTCAATGGCTGGAAGTCCTACCAGGCCTGCGCTGGCTGCGCATGCCCCTGCCCTTTGCCCTGGATCACATCAATCTCTGGCTCGTGCGCGAGGATGAGGGCTGGATGCTGGTGGATACGGGATATGCCTTGCCCCAGGTTCGCGAGGCCTGGGAAAGCATTCTGGCCCAGTTACAGGAGCCCATCACCCGGATTCTGGTCACCCATTTCCACCCGGATCACATGGGTCTGGTCACCTGGCTTCAGGCCCGGACCGGGGCGCCTCTGCTGATCACCGCTGGAGAATTCCTGACCGCCCATGCGGTGTGGCATGAGGTGGGCGGACATGGCCCCGGGCCCATGGTGGCCCAGTTTCGTGAGCATGGTCTCCATGCAGCCGGGCTGGAAGCTTTGGAAACCCGGGGCAATAGTTACCGGAAAGGGGTGGATGCCCTGCCCCAGACCTACGAGCGTTTGCTCGAAGGGGACAGTCTGAAAACCCGGGATGGGGACTGGCAGGTCCTGTGTGGCTACGGGCATTCTCCTGAGCACGCCTCCCTTTACTGCGCCAAACAGGGCGTGTTAATTTCCGGTGACATGTTGTTGCCAAGAATAAGCACCAATATCAGTGTCTTCGCCGTAACGCCCCATGCGGATGCGCTAGGGCTTTATCTGGATTCCCTGGATCGACTTTCCCGTCAGATGCCTAGGGATACCCTGGTTCTGCCGTCCCATGGCCTGCCCTTCCGGGGTGTACAGGCTCGGGTGGAAGCACTGAAAGCACATCATGAGACGCGCCTGCGTCTGCTCGAGGAGAACTGCGAGAGTCCCATGAGCGCAGGGGAATTGCTGACAACCCTTTTCCCCCGTGCCTTGGATACGCATCAGACCATGTTTGCCATGGGCGAAGCCATTGCCCACCTGAATCATCTGGAGAAAGCCGGACGGCTGCGGCCTAGTGTCGACGCCGAAGGCAAGATTCGTTATCTGCGGGTTTCCCCCGCCAACTAGGAGCTGCAACTCATGTCGCAACCGAACGCAGAACAGGACCCGAACCTGCCCAATCCCGCAGAAATGGCCAAGGCTTATGCCGAGGTCGCCCAGCGCGCTTCCCGCATCCTGACCCATTTCATGGAGAAGAAGACCAAGGAAGGCATGGCCGTTCCCAATGACGAACTGGGCGTGGCCCGGGCCTTCATGGACATGTCCTCCCGTCTGCTGGCCAATCCCTACAAGCTGGCCCAGACCCAGATGAACATGATGTGGGATTACTTCTCCCTGTGGCAGCACACCACCCTGAAAATGCTGGGTGTGCCCATCCAGCCCGTGGCTGCTCCCCGCAAGGATGACAAGCGTTTCAAGGACGAGGAGTGGGAACAGCATTTCCTGTTCGACTTCATGAAGCAGTCCTATCTGATCACCGCCCGCCACCTGCACGATACCGTGTGCTGTGTGGATGGCCTGGATGAAGCCACCCAGCAAAAGGTGAACTTCTTCACCCGCCAGTACATCGACGCCCTGTCTCCCTCCAACTTCGCCCTGACCAATCCCGAAGTGTTCCGGGAAACCGTGAAGTCCCACGGTCAGAACCTGCTCAAGGGCCTGGACAATTTACTCCAGGACATGGAAGCCGGTGACGGTCAGCTGCGCATCCGCATGACGGATACCAATGCCTTCGAACTGGGCAAGAATGTGGCCACCACCCCCGGCAAGGTGGTGTTCCAGAACGACCTGTTCCAGCTGATCCAGTACAGCCCCACCACGGAAAAGCAGTACAAGAAGCCCCTGCTGATCGTGCCGCCCTGGATCAACAAGTACTACATCCTGGATCTGCGCGACAAGAATTCCATGGTCAAGTGGGCCACGGATCAAGGTCACACCACCTACATCATGTCCTGGGTGAATCCGGACGAGAAGCTGGCCAACAAGAGCTTTGAGGATTACCTGCTGGAAGGCTCCCTGACCGCCATCGAAAAGGTGCTGGAGGATACGGGTGAAAAGCAGCTGAACATGGCCGGTTACTGCCTGGGCGGCACCCTGCTCATGAGCACCCTGGCCTACATGGCCGCCAAGAAGGATACCCGTGTGGCCTCCGCCACCTTCTTCACTACCATGCTGGACTTCTCCGAGCCCGGCGAGCTGGGCATCTTCCTGGATCGCGGTGCAGTGGCTGGCCTGGAAGAGCGCATGAACGAGCGGGGCTATCTGGAAGGTTCCGAGATGGCCAGCACCTTCAACCTGCTGCGGGCCAACGACCTGATCTGGTCCTTCGTGGTGAACAACTATCTGATGGGCAAGCAACCCTTCCCCTTCGACCTGTTGTACTGGAACAGCGATTCCACCCGCATGCCCGCGGCCATGCACAGCTTCTACCTGCGCAACATGTACCTGGACAACAAGCTGAAGGATCCTGGTGGCGTGACCCTGGACGGGGTGCCCATCGACATCCGCAAGGTGAAGACCCCCTGTTACTTCATCTCCACCGTGGAAGATCACATTGCGCCCTGGAAGAGCACCTACATGGGGGCCCGCCTGCCCGCAGGCCCGGTGCGCTTCGTGGTAGGGGGTTCCGGCCACATCGCCGGCATCGTCAATCCTCCGGCTGCCAACAAGTACGGCTACTGGATCAACG
>QKDJ01000297.1 GCA_003252145.1 Azovibrio restrictus | reverse complement strand
GCCAGCTTTTCAACCGCGGGGAAGGCAAGGCCGTCGTCGTCGGAAAAATCGGCAACAGCCAGCAACATCAGCAAATTCGTGCCGCTGTGCTGGCTGCACTCCCAGACCTTGGACATGGTTCGGATGCTCATAGCTAGACCCCCACAGCCTGGGCGATCTTGCGCATGGCAGCATCAGCCTGTTGGTAGTCGGCATCTGGGCTTGCATTCCACCAGGCGCATTTTGCTGACTCGTATGCCCCCCATCCTTTTCCATATCGGCGGCGGATTGCAGCATCGGAACGGGGCTGGGAGGCCTGGCCGCATTGCCCGGTAGGCTGAGGCGGGATGTGCTGATTAAGGTCGATGGATCCCATGATCAGCCCCTTTGCCCAGTAAGAACCTGGCGGATTTCACCTGCAGACCAGGTTTTGTAGCGCGATCCGGCTATCTTTTGGCTCGGGGGCATTCGGCCAGACTTCTCCCACCTCCAAAGGGTACTTAGGCTTTCGACCCCTAGGACAGCCATGGCAACTGTCGACTTGACGCGAGCACTGTTGGGGAGAACATCGATAAAACTTGCCGCTTCGGCGGCTTTAATACGCGAATTTTTCACGGACGGCTCCATTCACCGACCCTTTGGCGAGAGTCGGAATGGCTCCCGTGCTGCCCGGGGAGTAAATTCGGGTTTATTAGAACTCGATCAAGCGAAGGCGAACTTAAGTCCTTTCGGCGTGGCCGCTGCCAGCGTCACCACGTCGCACACACCCACCTGCGGCATCGCGATCAAACTCAGCGGCGTAACGATAAGGCGCCAGTTAGTAAATCGCGCAACACTCCGCACATCATTGCAACTTTGTGGTGGAATTAAGTACCGGCGACATCATATCGACCCACAAATGACCCACAAAAAGAACAATTTAAGCAGAGCCTCCATATACAACAAGGGATACAAGCAGAAATGAAAATTGCTGCCTGGAACGTCAATAGCCTGAAAGTCCGGCTCCCTCATCTGCTGGACTGGCTCGCCGCCCAGCAACCGGATGCCCTGTGTCTGCAGGAAACCAAGCTGGAAGACCACAACTTCCCCCGGGAAGCCATAGAGGCTGCCGGCTATCAGGTGGCTTTTTCCGGGCAGAAGACCTACAACGGTGTCGCCCTGCTGGCCAAGGCGCCTATTGAAGACGTGGTGTGCGGCAACCCTCACTTTGCCGATGAACAGAAGCGCCTGATTGCCGGCACCGTGAATGGGGTGCGGGTGGTTTGCGCCTACTTCCCCAATGGACAAGCTGTAGGCAGCGACAAGTACGCCTACAAGCTGGACTGGCTGGCCGGTCTGCACACCTGGCTCCAGGAAGACCTGCAGCGCTATCCCGAGCTGGCCCTGTGTGGCGACTACAACATCGCTCCGGAAGATCGGGATGTGCACGACCCCAAACGCTGGGCCGGGGAAATTCTCTGTTCCGAACCGGAGCGCTCTGCCTTCCAGGGCTTGCTGGATCTGGGACTCCAGGACAGCTTCCGGCTCTTCGAACAGCCGGAAAAAAGCTTTTCCTGGTGGGACTACCGGATGCTGGGCTTCCAGAAGAACCAGGGGCTGCGTATCGACCATGTGCTGCTCTCCGCCCCTCTGGCCCAGCACTGCACGGCCGCCGGCATTGACCGGGCCCCGCGCAAGCTGGAGCGCCCGTCGGATCACGCCCCCGTGTGGGCCGACATCGACCGGTCCTGAGCATGTCCATCGACACGCTGCAACGCCCCCACCCCATACAGGAAACACTCCTGGCCCCGCTCTTGGCCCACTACCCGGCGCTGGCCGGTCTGCCTGCAGAAACCCTGGCAGCTCTGCCCCGGGTGGAACTGCCGGCCGGCACCTGTGTATTTACGGAACATCAGCCCTGCCAGGGCTTTCCCCTGCTACTGGAAGGCAGCATCAAGGTACTCAAATGTGCCCCCTCGGGCCGAGAAATGGTGCTCTACCGGGTGGAACCCGGAGGTTCCTGCATCATTACTTCCAGCTGCCTGCTGGGGCGCAGCGATTACTCGGCCCGGGGCATTGCCGAAAGCAAACTGACCCTGCTGATGCTGCCCGTTCCCCTGTTTGGTCAATGGCTGGCCCAACACGGCCCCTTTCGGGATTTTGTCTTTCACCTCTTTGCCGAGCGCATTGCCGAACTGATGCAACTGGTGGAAGAAGTGGCCTTTGCCCGCCTGGACCAACGCCTGGCCCGGCTGCTTCTGGCCCGCAATCAGGAAACCATCCACGCCACCCACCAGCAACTGGCCGATGAATTGGGCAGTGTGCGGGAGATCGTCTCCCGTCTGCTCAAGGGCTTTGTGGCTCAGGGGCTGGTCAGTCTGGGACGGGAGCAAATCTCGCTTCTGGATCGCCCCGGCCTCACCCGCCTGGCGGAACCTTCCCGCTGAGCCTTGACTGGAATCATAGCCAGATCCTATTGAGCACCAAAGGAATGTTCATTGGTCAAAGGTGAATGACTGCCCCTATAGTGCTGCCATCGACCCTCGAGGATATCCAGATGCCCCTTCGCCCCATCCGCGCCCTGCCCGGCGCACTGCTGCTGTCCCTCTGCCTTCCCCTGCTGGCTCAAGCCGCCTCCCTCACGGTGGAACTCTCGCCCGTCAAAGATGCCTCCGGCACCATCCGTGTGGGGCTCTACCAGGACCCCAAGACCTTCCGCAAGGAAGCTCAAGCCCTGACTGTGCTCCAGGTTCCCGCCCAGGCGGGCAAGGTGCAAGTCCAGTTCCCCGAACTGGCTCCTGGTCGCTACGCCATCATGGCTTACCATGATGAAAACGGGGATGGTCAATTGAATCGCCGCTTGGGCATGTTTCCCACGGAGGGTTATGGCCTGTCCAACAATCCCAAGGTGATGGGGCCGCCCTCCTTCGACGACAGCGCCTTTGAAGTCCCCGCTGCAGGTACGACCCTGACCATCGAAATGCGTTACTGATTACGAAGCCCCCATGGATCTCCCCAAACACCAGCTCGCCATGACTGTGCTCATGACCCCGGACATGGCCAATTTTTCCGGCAATGTGCACGGGGGCACCATTCTCAAGCTCCTGGACCAGGTGGCTTATGCCTGCGCCAGCCGCTACGCCAGCCAGTACGTGGTCACCCTGTCAGTGGATCAGGTCATGTTCCGCCAGCCCATCCATGTGGGAGAACTGGTGACCTTCCTGGCCTCGGTCAATTACACGGGCAATACCTCCATGGAAATCGGCATCAAGGTGCTGACGGAGGATATTCGGGCCCAGGTGATCCGCCACGCCAATAGCTGTTTCTTCACCATGGTGGCGGTGGATGAACAGGGACAGACCACCCCTGTCCCGCCCCTGGAACCTCAGACCCCGGACGAAAAACGTCGTTTCAAGGCGGCCCAGATTCGCAAGGAGCTGCGCAAGGAATTTGAAACCCGGCGCCATCAATAGGCGCCATGCGTATCTAGTAGCAGAGCCGGTAGGCCGGACTTTCCAGACTGGCCACCGCCTTGAGCAGGGCGTCAATGGCCTTGGGCCGCACAAAGCCGGCCCGCCAGGCCAGGGCAATGCGCCGTGAGGGCGCAGGGTCCCGGAAGGGAATGGAGGAAATCAGGTCGTTGCTATAGGGGTGCTGCAGCGCTCCCTCGGGTAGCACGGAAACGCCCAGGCCCGATGCCACCATGCAGCGGATGGTGCCGATGGAGTGGCCCAGACGCACATCCGTATCCGGACTGCTGATCTGGGGACAGGCCCCCAGCACCTGATCCCGGAAACAGTTGCCCGCCTTCAGCAGCAGCACCTCATCCCCGGTCACCTCCTCGGGATTGAGGGACTCCCGCTCCTCCCAGGCGTGGCCCTTGGGCACGATGACCTTGAAGGCCTCATCGTAAAGATTACGGGTCAGCACCCCAGGCAACTCAAAGGGCAAGGCAATAATCACCACATCCAGCTCATTGGCCAACAGCATTTCCGCCAAATGGGCAGTCATGTTCTCCTCGATGGCCAGGGGCATGTCCGCCGCAATGCCACGGAGCGAGTGAATCAACTGGGGCAGCAGATAGGGGCCGATGGTATGAATGACCCCCAGACGCAATTCCCCTTTCAACTGGTTGCGACCGCTCTTGGCCACCTGCCGGATTTTCTCCGCCTCATCCAGGGTACGCCGGGCCTGCTCCACCACCCGCTGTCCAACCTGAGTGGGGCTGACCAAGCCTTTACCCCGCTCAAAAAGTTGTACGCCCAGGTCCTCCTCCAGGCGGGCAATGGCCACGCTGAGGGTGGGCTGACTCACGGAACAACGCTCGGCCGCCCGGCTGAAATTCCCCTCCTGGGCCAGGGCAACGATGTAGCGCAACTCCGTCAAGGTCATGGGCAAAGACTCCTTCAAATGCCAGCGAGAATCACTTTCAACGCGACACCATACCACAGCCAACTATAGGAAGACGCTATAGCCACTATAGACAAAAGGGATAAAAAACATTGACTTAGGTCAAACCCACCCCACCCCTCGACAGGACAATGGGCACTCCATATTCATAAACAAAGGGAGTGACACATGCTGAAAATGTCCCGGGCCACACTGATGGCCGCCGCCCTCATCGCCGTCTCTGCTACCGCGCAGGCCGCTACCGATGAACCCATCCAACCCATCAAGCCGCCTGCCAATATCAATCTAGGCATGGTGGAACTGGGCAAGAAGCTCTACTTCGATCCCCGCCTGTCCAAGTCCGGCTTCATTTCCTGTAACTCCTGCCACAACCTGTCCATGGGTGGCACGGACAACATTCCCACCTCCATCGGTGACAAGTGGCAGCAAGGCCCCATCAACGCCCCCACCGTGCTGAACTCCAGCCTCAACCTGGCCCAGTTCTGGGACGGCCGCGCTGCTGACCTGAAGGCCCAGGCCGGCGGCCCCATCGCCAACCCGGGTGAAATGGCCTTCACCCACACCCTGGCCCTGGGTGTGCTGGAATCCATTCCGGCCTACGTGCGGGAATTCAAGCAGGTGTTCGGCAAGGAAAAGATCGACATTGATCAGGTGACCCTGGCCATCGCCGAATTCGAAAAGACCCTGGTGACCCCCAACGCCCGCTTTGACCAGTGGCTGCTGGGCAAGAAGGACGCCCTTTCTGCTGACGAGCTGGCCGGTTACAAGCTGTTCAAGGAAAGTGGCTGTGTGGCCTGCCACAACGGTGAAGCCGTAGGCGGCAACTCCTTCCAGAAGATGGGTCTGGTGGAACCCTACAAGGCCAAGAGTGCTGCCGAAGGCCGTTCCGCCGTCACCGGCAAGGATGCGGACCGCTTCAACTTCAAGGTGCCCACCCTGCGTAACGTGGAAATGACCTATCCCTACTTCCACGATGGTGCCGCCAATACCCTGACCGAAGCCGTGGACACCATGGGCCGCCTGCAACTGGGCAAGAAGTTCACCAAGGATGAAAACGCCAAGATCGTGGCCTTCCTGAAGACCCTGACCGGGGATCAGCCCAGCTTCACGCTGCCGATCCTGCCTCCCTCTACGGACAGCACGCCTCGTCCTACCCCCTTCGGCAAGTAAGGGCTTGTTGGGCCGGATCGTTGCGCTAGTTCCTGTACCCGGCCCTCATGCACCGCCCCCGAGCCGGGGGCGGTTTTGATTCCCGACCAAGAGCCGCTACACTCTCGCCTCCATTACTGTGCGCTGAAACTCAGACTAGCCTTTCTTTTCATGCTGGAAGCCGAAAACCTGGAATGCATACGCGGCGAACGGCGCCTGTTTCATGGCGTCGGATTCCGGCTTGAGGCAGGCGAACTCCTGTTCCTCCAAGGCCGCAATGGGGCCGGAAAGACCAGCCTGTTGCGCATGTTGTGTGGCCTTTCCCTGCCGGAATCCGGCGAAATCCGCTGGAAGGGTGAGCCCATCCGCAAACTTTCCGACGACTTCCGCTCTGACCTCTGCTACCTGGGTCACCTGAACGCCATCAAGGAAGAACTTACCCCCCTGGAAAACCTGTTGTCTTCTGCCCGTCTGGCGGGGGAAACCCTGTCCGACGACGACGCTCTGGATGCTCTGGAACAGGTGGGGCTGCTGGGTCGTGAAGACCTGGCCTGCCGCTATCTTTCCCAGGGACAGAAACGCCGGGTGGCCCTGGCCCGCCTGGTGCCGGAACGCCGTCCCCTGTGGATTCTCGACGAGCCCTTCGTAGCCCTGGATGTGAATGCGGTGGCCTGGCTGGCCGGACTCATCGGCGCCCATCTGCAACGGGGGGGGCTGGCCGTCATGACCACCCACCAGCCGGTGGATATTCCCGCCGGCCAGATTCGCGAACTGCGCCTGGGAGCCTGAGCCATGCTGCAGATCGTCTCCTACACCATCGCCCGGGACCTGCGTCTGGCCCTGCGTCGCCCAGCCGACCTGGTTTCCGTACTGTTTTTCTTCATCATCGTCGCCAGCCTCTTCCCCCTGGGCGTGGGCCCGGAAGCGGACCTGTTGCGCCAACTGGCCCCCGGGGTACTCTGGGTCGGCGCCCTGCTGGCCACCATGCTCTCCCTGCCCCGGCTTTTCGCCGACGATCACCGGGATGGCACCCTGGAACAGCTGGCCCTCTCCCCCAATCCCCTTGGGCTCATGGTGCTGGGCAAGGTCATCGCCCACTGGCTGGTCTCCGGCCTGCCCCTGGCCCTGCTGGCGCCGGTACTGGGTCTCCAGTTCGACCTGCCCGCTGACGCCCTGTGGGTGCTGACCTTCTCCATCCTGCTGGGAACCCCGGCCCTCTCGGGCATCGGCGCCATCGGCGCGGGCCTGACTTTGGGCCTCAGGGGCGGCGGCGTGCTGCTTTCCCTGCTGGTGTTGCCCCTGTATATTCCGGTGCTGATTTTTGGCGCCGGCGCCGTCGATGCCACCGTCAGCGGCCTGGGCCCCGGTGCCCACCTGTCGTTGCTGGCCGCCCTCACCATAGGCGGGGTGGCCTTTGCTCCCTGGGCAGCGGCCGCTGCCCTCAAGATCGCCCTGGAATGAAATCCCCATGAGCATGATCAACTGGTTCAAGTTTTCTGCCCCCTCCACCTTCTACCCCCTGGCCGGACGTCTGATTCCCGTCTTCTGGGCTCTGTTTGCCATCCTGGCCCTGGCCGGCCTATGGGTGGGTTTCTTCGTAGCCCCCACGGATTTCCAGCAGGGTGAGGGCTACCGGATCATCTTCATCCACGTGGGCGCCTCCTGGATGTCCATGTTCACCTATCTGGTGATGGCCTTCTGGGCCGGCATGGGCCTGGCCTTCAACACCCGGCTGTCGGGCATGATGGCCTCGGCCCTGGCCCCCACCGGCGCCCTGTTCGCCTTCATTTCCCTATGGACCGGCGCCCTGTGGGGCAAGCCCATGTGGGGAGCCTGGTGGGTGTGGGATGCCCGGCTCACTTCGGAACTGATCCTGTTGTTCCTCTACATCGGCTTCATCGCCCTGACCCATGCCATTGATGACACCCGCCGAGCCGACAAGGCCGGGGCCATTCTGGCCCTGGTGGGGGTGGTGAACGTGCCCATCATCTATTTCTCGGTCAAGTGGTGGAACACCCTGCACCAGGGAGCTTCCGTTTCCCTCACCAAGGCACCCGCCATGGCGTCCATCATGCTCTGGGGCATGCTGCTCTGCGCTCTGGCCATGTGGATGTACAGCCTGGCCGTGGCCCTGATGCGGGTACGGGTCATCATCCTGGAACGGGAACGCCATACGGATTGGGTGAAGGAGCTGCTGGCCAAGCGTAGCCAGTAAGTCCCCGCATAAATTTGTTACACAGCATCCGGCGGGCTACGGGGATAATCCTCGGGCCCTCTCGGTCACGAATGATAAGACTATGTACTGGAACAGCTTTTCCGATTTTCTCGCCATGGGTGGCTATGGCTTCTACGTCTGGGGATCCTTTGGTGTCACCGCCCTGGTCATGGTGCTGGAGCCCCTGCTGATCACCCGTCGGCGCCGTGCCACCGAGAGCCGTTTGACCCGTCAAATCCGGGCCGAAGCCCGGCAGGAGCACGCATGAAAGCCCGCCACAAGCGCATGGCCCTGATCCTGGGGGGCCTGGCCGCCCTGGGTCTGATCGCCGCCTTTGTCCTCAACGCCTTGAACGACAACCTGGCCTTCTTCTATTCTCCTTCCGACGTACAGGCGGGTAAGGCCCCTCAGAACAAGGTATTCCGCATTGGCGGTCTGGTGCAGAACGGTTCCCTGAGCCGTCAGGCCGACGGGGTGACGGTCAGCTTTGTGGTCACGGACACCGCCCATCACATCGACGTCCATTACAAGGGCATCCTTCCCGACCTGTTCCAGGAGGGTAAAGGTGTGGTGGCCCAGGGCAAGCTGGGCGCTGACGGCATCTTCACTGCCAGCGAGGTGCTGGCCAAGCACGACGAAAACTACATGCCCCCCGAAGCCGCCAAGGCTCTGGAGCAAGCCCATCAGGCCGGCAGTGGCAACCCGGATGCCAAGACCGTCACACCGGCCTCACCCTCCCCGGCCACCGGCAAGTAATCAGCAAGCGGACTCCCCATGATCCCTGAACTCGGCCATTTCGCCCTCATTCTCGCCGTCCCCGTGGCCTTTCTGGTGGGGCTGCTCGCCCTGCTGGGCGCCCATCGCAACCGTCAGCAATGGATCGCCCTGGCCAAACCAGGCGCCCAGGCCCTGGCCCTGCTGATCACGGTCTCCTACCTGTGCCTGACCCAGGCCTTCATCAGCAATGATTTCTCGGTCATCTACGTGGCCCAGCACTCCAATTCCCTGCTGCCCCTGCAGTACCGGATCGCCGGGGTCTGGGGCGGCCATGAAGGCTCCCTGCTCCTGTGGATGCTGATGCTCTCCTGGTGGGCCCTGCTGGTGAGCTGGTTCTCCCGCAATCTGCCCGCTCCCATGGTGGCCCGAGTCCTGGGCACCCTGTGCCTGGTGGCCTTCGGCTTCCTGCTCTTCATCCTCCTCACCTCCAACCCTTTCGAGCGCATCCTGCCCGGGGTGGCAGAGGGTAAGGATTTGAATCCCCTGCTGCAGGACCCGGGTCTGGTCATCCACCCGCCCCTGCTTTACATGGGTTACGTGGGGTTCTCCGTGGCCTACGCCTTCGCCGTGGCCGCCCTGCTTTCCGGCCAGATGGACGCGGCCTGGGCCCGCTGGACCCGCCCCTGGACCGTGGTGGCCTGGATTTTCCTGACCCTGGGTATCGCCATGGGCTCCTGGTGGGCCTATTACGAACTGGGCTGGGGTGGCTGGTGGTTCTGGGACCCGGTGGAAAACGCCTCCTTCATGCCCTGGCTGGTGGGCACGGCCCTGATCCACTCCCTGGCCGTGACGGAAAAGCGTGGCAGCTTCAAGAACTGGACCGTGCTGCTGGCCATCTCCGCCTTCTCCCTGTCCCTGCTGGGCACCTTCCTGGTCCGTTCCGGGGTACTGACTTCCGTGCACGCCTTTGCCACGGACCCCACCCGCGGGGTGTTCATCCTGGCCTTCCTGGTGGCCGTCATCGGCGCCTCCCTGGCCTTGTTCGTCTGGCGTGCCCCGGCTGTAGGCCTGGGGGGCCGCTTCGGCCTCTTTTCCCGGGAATCCCTGCTACTCACCAATAACGTGCTCCTGGCCGTGGCCTGCGGCACGGTGCTGCTGGGCACCCTCTATCCCCTGCTCATCGATGCCCTGGCTCTGGGCAAGATTTCCGTAGGCCCCCCCTACTTCAATGCGGTCTTCGTACCCATCATGGTGCCCCTGCTGTTCCTCATGGGGGTCGGTCCCTTCGCCCGCTGGAAGCAGGCGACCCTGAAGGACATTGTGCATCTGCTGAAATGGGCCCTGGGTGTGGCCGGCGTGGTGGCCGTGAGCCTGCCCTTCCTCTATGGCAGCTGGAGCCCCATGGTGGGTGTGGGCCTGTGGCTGGCCGCCTGGATTGCGCTGGCTGCCCTGACCCATTTCGTGCAGCGGGTGCAATCCACCCGGGGTAGCGATAGTTTCATGACAGCCGCCCTGAAGCAGCCCCGCCATTTCTGGGGCATGCATGTGGCCCACCTGGGCGTCGCCATCTTCGTGGTTGGCGTCACCATGGTGAGCGGTTACGAGGAAGAGAAGGACGTGAAGATGGCCGCTGGTGACACGGTCACTGTGGCTGGCTACACCTTCCGTTTCATGGGCGTGAAACAGGTCCAGGGCCCCAACTACATGGCCATGCAGGGTGAAGTGGAATTAAGCTCTGGCGGCCGGGTATTGAGAACCCTGCATCCCGAAAAGCGCAATTACGCCTCCTCCATGATGCCCATGACCGAGGCGGCCATCGATACCGGCTTCCTGCGGGATGTGTATGTCTCCCTGGGTGAAGCCATCGACCGGGACAAGCCCGAAGGTGAGTGGGCCGTGCGGGTCTATTACAAGCCCTTCGTGGACTGGATCTGGGGTGGCTGCATCCTCATGTCCCTGGGCGGCCTGATCGCCATCCTGGACCGCCGCTATCGCAATACCCGCCGCCGCGCCGCTATCACGGCCCCTGCTGCGGCCCCGACTGACGGAGCCTCCGCCTGATGAAAAACAAATTTGCCTGGATTCTGGTGGCCTTTGCCGCCCTGGTGGCCCTGCTGGCCGTAGGTCTGAACCTGAACCCCCGGGAAGTCCCCTCCCCCCTGGTGGGCAAGCCCGCCCCCGCCTTCAACCTGGCCCGGCTCGACACGCCCACCCAGACCTTCGGTCCCAAGGAGATGGAAGGCAAGGTCTGGATGCTCAATGTCTGGGCCTCCTGGTGCGTTTCCTGCCGTCAGGAACACCCCCTGCTGGTGGAACTGGGCAAGCAGAAGATCGTGCCCATCGTGGGCCTCAACTACAAGGAAGTCCGGGGTGACGGGGGCATTGATACCAGCAAGATGCCTCTGGATCAGGAAACCACCCTGGCCCTGGAACGGGCCCATGGCTGGCTCAAGGACCACGGCAATCCCTACACCCTGACCGCCATGGATATTGATGGCCGGGTGGGCATTGATTACGGTGTTTATGGCGTGCCCGAGACCTACCTGATCGACAAGGCCGGGGTGATCCGCTACAAGCAGATCGGCCCCATCACCCCCGAAGTGGTGGAAAAGAAACTTCTGCCCCTGATTGCGGAGCTGAATCGATGAGCGCCTTCCTGAAACGCCTGCTGCCCGCCCTGGGGCTGGCCCTGGCCTGTCATCTGAGCCTGGCGGAAGAAGCCAAGCCCCTGGCCGACGACCCGGTGGCGGAAAAGCGCCTGTTGGCCATTTCCAATGAATTACGCTGCCTGGTCTGCCAGAACGAAACCATCGCCGCCTCCAACGCAGACCTGGCCCAGGACCTGCGCCGGGAAGTCCGCCACATGATCCAGGCCGGCCAGTCGGATCAACAGATCATCGACTTCCTGGTGGCCCGCTACGGGGATTTCGTGCTCTATCGCCCGCCTCTCAAATCCACCACTTTCCTGCTCTGGACCGGCCCCCTGCTGTTCCTGATCGTGGGCATCGGCGCCCTGCAGCTCTACATGCGCCGCCGCAACAAGGTGCTGCAGGAAAGCCGCCCCCTGAGTGAAGAGGAATCAAAAGCGGCCGAGGCCCTGCTCAAGGGCGATGAATCCAGCAAGGGAGAACAAGCATGATCTCCTTCCTGCTCCTGGCCCTGGGCCTGCTGGCCCTGACCGCCCTGATGCTGCTGCCCCCCCTGCTGCGCCAGCGCCCCCTGCCTACCACCAGCGACATTGACCAGCGGGAAGCCAATCTGGCCATCCTGCGGGATCAACTGAATGAGCTGGAACGGGAAAAGGGTGAAGGCAGTCTGTCCTCCGCCGACTTCGAACAGGCTAGGGACGAACTCAAGCGCCGCATTCTGGAAGAAACCGCCCAGGCCGATGCCGCACAGCCCCAGGCTGGTAGCGCCCCCAGCAAGACCATGGCCATCGCCGTGGTCCTGACCCTGGTGCTCTCTGCCTCCTTCGGCTACGCCTTCCTGGGTAACCCACTGGCCCTGGACCCGGCCCAGCGTGAAGCCCGCCAGGAACAGCCCGCTATGACGCCGGAGCAAATCCAGGGCATGGTAGCCAAACTAGCCGCCCGCCTGGAAGCCAACCCGGATGATGAGGAAGGCTGGGTCATGCTGGCCCGCTCCTACAAGGTCATGAACCGTCCCGCTGAAGCCGCCCAGGCCTACTCCCATGCGGAGAAGCTGGTGGCCACCGACCCGGCCCTGCTGGCCGACTACGCGGAAGCCCTGGCCCAATCCAGCGGGCAAGGCCTCAAGGGCAAGCCGGAACAACTGGTACAAAAGGCCCTGAAACTGGACCCCAACCACGGCCACTCCCTGTTCCTGGCCGGCGCCGCCGCCCTGGAGGCCGGCAACAAGGCCAAGGCTGCCGACTACTGGGAAAAAGTGCTACCCCAGGTGGAACCCAACAGCGAGTTGTACAACCTGCTCAAGGACAACATCGACAAGTTCCGGGCCGAAAGCAAACCCGGAAAAACGGGCAAACCCTGACCCCCCAAGAACCCGCCTGATTGGCGGGTTCTTTATCTCGCCTCCTGCAATTTTCCTCAGGAAAGTGCCGTCAGGCCCTTGGCAATCCATTGATAGTTTGGAGAAATGAGCAGCACCAACCCCATCACGCTCAGATTCAATAGCCGGGAACTGGAGGGCAACTTCCTCAAGTCCTCCTTTGAACGAGAACGTAGCCAAGGCAGGGCCGCCATTATCGTAGGTAGCATCGTCTATCTCATCTACGGCATCCTGGACCAATGGTTCGTACCAGATGCCGCCAAATCGACCGTCTGGACCATTAGACTGGGCTTTCTCATCGTGCCGCTGCTCGTCTATTTGATCAGCTATACACGCACATTCGCGGCATATCGGCACGTATTTCTAGCCAGTGTAGGTTTTGCCGCCGGGGCCGGACTTATTTCCATCCTCACCTTTCTCAGCGTAGAAAACTCATCCTACTTCTACCCCGGATTGGTTCTAGTCACGTTCTATACGTACAACTTCGTTGGCACCCGGTTTGTCCATGCCCTTTGCGTTGATCTATCCCTGTTTCTCGCCTACAACCTGGTTTTTGGCGTGTTCCATGACTACCCCATTCACGTTCTGATCAGTCATGACTTCTTCATTCTGTCGGCAAACCTCATTGGCGGCACTGCGGGCTATCTCAATGAAAAGCAACAGCGACTGCTCTTTGTTCGAGAGCGAGAGTTGAATGAGGAACGCAACCGGCACCTGATTCGCTCATTACATGACCCACTGACAGGCTTGCCCAATCGGGAACTGCTGCATGATCGGTTGGAGCAGGCCTGGCTGAGCGCAAAGCGGGGCAATGACAGCTACTGCGGCTACTTCATCGACCTTGATGGATTCAAGAACGTCAATGATCGCCTGGGCCATGAAATGGGGGATCAGGTCCTGATGGAGATTGCCAGGCGTTTGAATGCAACGGTTCGCGAGTCGGATACGGTTGCACGGATGGGAGGCGATGAATTCTTCTTTTTAGCCAGAGGCATCCCCACGGAAAAAGAGGCGGCAGCCCTGGCCCAAAAACTCATCACGGTCATCAGTGCGCCCCTGAAGAAACTGCCTCCAGACCTGCCCTTAGGTGCCAGCATTGGCATGTGCCTTTTCCCGAGCCCCGGAATTACAGGCCCATCGGAGGTGATTCGTCGCGCTGACCATGCCATGTACCGGGCCAAGGAGAACGGCAAGGGCATCAGCCTCATGTTCTCGGACCAGCTACTCCGTGTGAATAACTAGAGGCGAGGCCAGCCAAAAGCTTCATGTAGTCCAAGCTCCCAACAAAAAACCCGCCGATTGGCGGGTTTTTTGTTGCAGACCGGAATCCCTCAGGGACGGGGGTTGCCGGTGAGCTTGGTGTACTTGGACCAGAGCTGGTCTTCGGTTTCCTCGTGGGCGGGGTCCTTGGGAATGCAATCCACCGGGCAGACCTGAACGCACTGGGGTTCGTCGTAGTGGCCTACGCACTCGGTACATTTCGCAGGGTCGATCTCATAAATCTCCTCCCCTTGCGTAATCGCTTCGTTGGGGCACTCGGGCTCGCAAACGTCGCAGTTAATGCACTCGTCGGTAATGATCAAAGCCATGGCAGCTGTTCCTCTCGTCTCTCAATCAAATTGGCAGGCTCTTTTGGCGGCCAGTCGCCTTGCAACGGGAGACTGGACGAACTTGCTAATGTCACCGCCCAGTCGTGCGATTTCCCGCACCATTGTCGCCGATACAAACATGTACTGCTCTCCCGGTGTGAGAAACAAGGTTTCGACATCCGGATAGAGCTGGCGGTTCATACCCGCCATTTGGAATTCGTATTCAAAGTCGGACACGGCCCGCAGGCCCCGTACGATCACGCGGGCCCCCTGAGCATGAACAAAGTCCATGAGCAGGGTATTGAACCCGCAAACCTCCACATTGGGCAGGTCCGCCAGAATTTCACTGGCCATTTCCACCCGATCTTCCAGGGAGAAGAAGGGCTTTTTGGAAGGGCTTTCCGCCACGGCCAGCACCAACCGGTCAAACAGCCGGGCAGCACGACGCACCAAGTCCTCATGACCCCGGGT
>QKDJ01000010.1 GCA_003252145.1 Azovibrio restrictus | reverse complement strand
AGCGCCCATGGAACCGGCAGCCCCTGCAGCTCCCGCCATGCCGGCTGCTCCTGCAGCCCCGGCACCTGCTGCCCCCGCCCCTGCTCCGGCCAAGTAAGCAGGAGTCCACTCCATGGAAACGGCGCCATCCGGCGCCGTTTCCATGTCCACCTCACTAATCCATGGTCATGGACATCTTTCTCCAGCAACTCATCAACGGCCTCGTACAAGGCAGCATTTACGCCCTGGTAGCCCTGGGCTACACCATGGTCTACGGCATCATGGGCCTGATCAATTTCGCCCACGGCGAGGTGGTCATGATCGGCACCATGGTGGCCATCAGCACCCTGGCCCTGCTCACCACCCTGGGCCTGCCCATGGGTATGGCCGCCCCCCTGGCCCTGCTCGCTGCCATCCTGGTCTGCATGGGCCTGGGCTGGAGTCTGGAACGCATCGCCTACCGGCCCCTGCGTAACGCGCCGCGCCTGACCCCCCTGATCACCGCCATCGGCATGTCCATCGTGCTGCAGAACCTAGCCATGATGATCTGGAGCCGCAATTACCTGACCTTCCCCGCCATCATCGAACGCACCAGCTTCGAAATTGCCGGTGCCCAGATTTCCAATGTGCAGATCGTGATCATGGGCTTGGCCGCCGTTTCCATGGCCGCCCTGCTGCTACTCATCTACCGCACCCGCCTGGGCATGGCCATGCGGGCCACTTCCCAGAACCTGCCCGTGGCCCGGCTCATGGGCGTGAATGTGGACCGGGTCATTGCCGCCGCCTTCATCATCGGTTCCGCCATGGGGGCTCTGGCCGGCTTCATGGTGGGGGCCTACTACGAAATCGCCCACTACCAGATGGGCTTCATGCTGGGCCTCAAGGCCTTTACCGCTGCCGTGCTGGGAGGCATCGGCAACCTGGGCGGCGCCATGCTGGGAGGCCTGCTCCTGGGCATCATCGAAGCCCTGGGGGCCGGCTACATCGGCGACCTGACCGGGGGCTTCCTGGGCAGCCACTACCAGGACATCTTTGCCTTCGTGGTGCTGATCTGCGTGCTCATGTTCCGCCCCTCGGGCCTGTTCGGTGAAAAGACGGGGGAACGGGCATGAAGCATCCCCTACTGCATTGGCTCCTGCGCCTGCCCCGGCACACGGCCTTTCTCGCGGTGGTTGGCAGCGCCCTGCTGCTGGCCCTGCCCTTTGTCGCCATCCTGGGCGGTCAGGCCTGGGTGCGCATCCTGGATCTGGCCATCCTCTACGTGTTCCTGGCCCTGGGCCTCAACATCGTGGTGGGTTTTGCCGGGCTACTGGACCTGGGCTACATCGCTTTCTACGCCGTGGGGGCCTACACCTGGGCCTTGCTGGCCAGCCCCCACTTCGGCCTGCATCTGCCCTTCTGGGTGATCCTGCCCACCGGCGCCCTGCTGGCCTGCCTGTTCGGGGTGCTGCTGGGCGCCCCCACCCTGCGTCTGCGCGGAGACTACCTGGCCATCGTCACCCTGGGCTTCGGGGAAATCATCCGCATTTTCCTCAATAACCTGAACGCCCCGGTGAACATCACCAACGGCCCCCAGGGCATCACCCTCATCGACCCGGTGAAGTTCGGCGCCTTTTCCCTCTCGGGGCGCACCGAAGTCTTTGGCTACACCCTGATGGGGCCCCAGAAATACTATTTCCTGCTGCTGGCCCTGTGCGTTCTAGTGGTGTTCATCAATTACCGGCTCCAGCATTCCCGCATCGGCCGAGCTTGGCAGGCCATTCGGGAAGACGAGATTGCCGCCAAGGCCGTGGGCATCAACACCCGCAACATGAAACTGCTGGCCTTTGCCATGGGCGCCAGCTTTGGCGGCATCGCTGGCGGGGTTTACGCCGCCATGCAGGGTTTCGTATCGCCGGAAAGCTTCTCCCTCATGGAATCCATCATGATCCTGGCCATGGTGGTGCTGGGAGGCATGGGACACATTCCGGGTGTAATTCTGGGCGCCCTGCTCCTGGCCATCCTGCCCGAGGCCCTGCGCTTTGGCGTGGTGCCGATCCAGCAAGCTTTGTTCGGCAAGGTGCTGGCAGACCCGGAAAGCCTGCGCATGCTGATCTTCGGCCTGGCCCTGGTGCTGGTCATGCGCTTCAAGCCTCAGGGGCTCTGGCCCTCCCCTGAACGCCAGCGGGAGCTGACGGAGGGCAAGTCATGAGCACGCTGCTGGAAGCCCGGGACATCTGCAAGCACTTCGGTGGGGTCAAGGCCCTCACCGATGTGTCCCTGACCATCCGCCAAGGGGAAATCTACGGCCTCATCGGCCCCAACGGGGCGGGCAAGACCACCTTCTTCAACTGCCTCACCGGGCTCTATGTGCCCGACGGGGGCGGTTTCCTCTTCGATGGACAGCCCCTGCAGGCGGACGCTCCCCAGAAGGCGGCCGCCCGGGGCATCGCCCGCACCTTCCAGAACATCCGCCTGTTCGGCCAAATGTCCGCCCTGGAAAATGTCATGGTGGGTTGCCATGTACGCACCCGGGCCGGAGTGATCGGCGCCATCCTCCGTAACCCGGCCACTCGTGCGGAGGAAGCGGCCATCCTGCGGCGCTCCGAGGAACTGCTGCATTACGTAGGGGTTGCTGACCGGGCCCATGATCTGGCCCGCAATCTCTCCTACGGGGACCAGCGCCGTCTGGAAATCGCCCGGGCCCTGGCCACGGAACCCAAACTCCTCTGCCTGGACGAACCGGCTGCTGGTATGAACGGGGCCGAAACCGAAGAACTCAAGGTGCTCATCGAAGGCATCCGCCGGGACGGCACCACGGTGCTCCTCATCGAACACGACATGAAACTGGTGATGAATCTTTGCGACCGGCTGGCCGTGCTGGACTATGGCCAGAAAATCTGTGAAGACGTGCCCACCGCCGTCCAGAAGGACAGGCGGGTGATCGAGGCCTATCTGGGGGAGGTGCCGGAAGATGCTTGAAATCACCGGACTGAACGTGGCCTACGGAGGCATCCAGGCCGTGCGCAGCATCACCTTCCATGTGAATGAAGGGGAGATGGTGGCCCTGATCGGCGCCAACGGTGCCGGCAAGACCAGCACCCTGAAGGCCATCGCCCGGGTGCTGGATGCGGCTGGCGGCGACGTGCATTTTGCCGGCCAGGACATCACCCGCCTGCCCGCCCACGAGGTGCTGGGCCGAGGAATCGCCCTGGTGCCCGAAGGCCGGGGGGTGTTCCCCCGCCTGACGGTGGCCGAGAACCTGGCCATGGGGGCTTTCATCCGCAAGGACAAGGCCCAGATCGCCCAGGACCTGGAACAGGTCTATGGCCACTTCCCCCGTCTCAAGGAGCGGGCCGGACAACTGGCCGGCACCCTCTCCGGGGGCGAACAGCAGATGCTCGCCATCGGCCGGGCCCTGATGGGCCGCCCCAAGCTATTGCTGCTGGACGAACCCTCCATGGGCCTGGCGCCCCTGATGGTGCAGAAGATTTTTGAGGTGATCCAGACCGTGGCCCGCCAGGGCATGACCATCCTGCTGGTGGAACAGAACGCCAAGCTGGCGCTGGAAGTGAGCCAGCGGGCCTATGTGATGGAAAGCGGCAGCATCAGCCACACAGGGGACTCCGCCCAACTGCTGACGGACCCCCGGGTGCGGGCAGCCTATCTGGGGGAGTAATTCCCCGGATCAGTTGTATTCCAGCTTGTCGTGCTTACCGGTCACCAGTTGGCCGGCGGAGAGGGACATCATCAGGAGGGCGATGCGTTCGTGCATGATCAGAGTGTGGTCATTGCCCGTATCCACCATGTACTTGCGCAGGACTTCCCGCACCTTGGGGGCGCCGGTCACGTCGATGATGATGTCCACTTCCTTGCCCTTGCTCACCAGGGTCATGAAATCGTCAGTGGTACCCACCCCATGTTCCTTGGCCAGGGCAATGCCCGGCAGACTCAGGTCCAGATCGG
>QKDJ01000075.1 GCA_003252145.1 Azovibrio restrictus | reverse complement strand
CCTGCAGGTTTTCCATGAGTACAACGAATTCATCCCCACCAAGGCGGGCTACCGTGTCAGCTTCCCGTTGAAGCTTGTCACGTATGCGTTGGGCAACCACTTGGAGTAACTGATCGCCCGCATCGTGCCCCAGGGTGTCATTGATGTTCTTGAAACCGTCCAGGTCGATGAAGGTCACGGAGAGACCCCGTCGGTCCCGGCGATGGCCAGCCAGGGCGTGGGTCAGTCGTTCCTGGAACAGGGCCCGGTTGGGCAGGCTGGTAAGCGCATCGTGGAAAGCCAGATGGCGGATTCTTTCGTCTTGGCGGCGACTTTCGGTAATGTCATGAAAAACGCCCACGTAGCTCAAGGTATAGCCGTCGGTGTCCTGTATGCGGTTGATGGTCAGATGTTCCAGATAGGCCTCGCCATCAGCGCGTCGGTTCCATATCTCCCCCTCCCATAGGCCGGTTTCTTTTAGGCTTCCCCACATACTGGCGTAGAACTCATCGTCATGGTGGTCGGAGCGCATCAGGCTGGGTTTCTGTCCTAGGGCTTGTTCAGGTGGATAACCCGTGATGGCGGTAAATGCGGGATTGACCGAAATGATGGTGGCTTCGGCGTCTGTGATCATTACCCCTTCTGAGGTGTTGTGAAATACCCGGGCGGCCAATTGCTCTGATTCCCTTAGTCGATAATAGGGAGTCATGTCGCGCCCGATGGAGAGCACGCTGATGATGCTTCCATCTGCAGCTTTTTCCGGGACGATACGGATGGCTTGGTGTTGTCGTGTGCCATCCGGCGTTTGGAAAACGTGGTCGTATTCAACTTGCTGGCCAGTTGAGGCAGCCTGACGGTGGGCCTGGTCCAGAAGCAGGTTTGCAGGGCATGGCTCAAGGTCGTAGGCACACCGGCCTTTCAGTTGCTCGAAGGGAACGCCGAGAAAGTCCAGGAGGGCACGATTCATGTAAAGGGCGCGGCCTTCCGGGTCAGTACGCAGAAGCTTGTCAGGCAAATTGTCTGCCAGGGCCTGAAAGGCTCGTTCCTTTTCATTCAGGGCAGCCCTTATGGGAGCTTCGGCCTTTTGTATGCGATGGCGGATGATCAGGGCGACCGTTGTAGCAATACAAGCACTCAGGATGATGGTGATGGCGTGGGATTGCCAAAGGCTCAGGCGTTCTTGAAACAGGGTTTCTTTGAGGACTTCATAGATGGATGTGAGCGCGATGGCTCCGAGAAAAACCAGCAGGGGCTGCAAATATAAGGGTTTCTTCGTATCCAAAGTTTTAGAACCTAGGTGGGTCGGCAAGCACATCCCTTGGCTACCGGTAGTTGGCTGGGGTGGGTGTTTACCTGAATATATAACAGCTTATGACAAAAGTTCTAGTCGCTCTGGGTTGGGTGATGGGCCGCGTCCCCTGCTTCAGGGCGCTACTTGGCTTGTTGAGGGGGTTGTAGAGCTCCGGGTCAGACGCCGATATCCTCGTTCCACAACTCAGGCCGGGCGGTGATGAAGTCCTGCATCAGCTTGATGCAGGTTTCGTCCTGCAGTACTTCGACGCTCACCCCCCGGCTGCGCAGCAGCTCCTCTTCTCCCATGAAGGTCTGGTTTTCCCCCACGATGATCTTGGGGATACCGTAGAGCAGGATGGCGCCACTGCACATGCTGCAGGGGGATAGGGTGGTGTACAGCACGGCTTCCCGATAAACGCTGGCGGTTTGTCTGCCCGCGTTTTCGAAGGCGTCCATTTCTCCGTGCAGAATGGGACTGTCCTGCTGGATGCGGCGGTTATGGCCCCGGCCGATGATGCGGCCCTGGTGCACGATCACCGAGCCGATGGGAATGCCGCCTTCGGCCAGGCCCAGACGGGCTTCGGCGATGGCGGCCTGCATGAATTCATCCATGGTTGCTTCCTGAGCGCGGGTGGATAAGGTCTCTATTATGCCAATCCCATGTTGCGCTTTGGCGGCTTGGCGCTGATCAGAACAGTCCGCCCCGGCGTCGATACCAGCCGGTAAGGGTGAGTCGGTCCCGGGTGGTGGGATGGACCTCATGGGCGAAATCGGCCGAGAGAAAGGACACAAAGGTGCCCAGCTTGGGCAGAACCTTGGCTTCGCTGCCATCGGGCAGGTCGATGGTGAGCAGGCCTCCGTCCGTTTCGCTCCAGTCGGAATTCAGATAAAGGATGGCGGTGAGGGTCCGGGCGTCATCGTCCCGGAAGCGGTCAAAGTGTTTGGCGTATCGGGCGCCGGGGGGGTAAAAGGCGGCGTGGACTTCCACGTGATCCAGGCCCAGCATCAGTTCCCGATTGACTTGCTGGCGGTAGGCTTCGAGGGCATCCAGGTAATTCTGGAGAGGGGTGGGGAGGTCATTCTCCAGCCAGTAGATGAGGTCGCTACGGACTTCTTCGTGACGGTGCTGACCGGTGGACCGGCCAATGCAGGCGGGGCGGAAACGTTCTTCAGCCTTGAGTTGTTCGCAGGCTTGTTGCATGGCCAATGCTTCGGGCATTGGCCAGAAGCCTTCGCCAACAAAATAGCCTCTCTGGTGGATGGCTTCCACCGCAGCATCGAAATTCGGCATGGGGGTTCCCGCTGAAAAAGCCGGGAGTGTAGCAGTGCCGCAGAAGGGCTCCCAGTGTCTTTGATGCAGCCTTCAATGACGTCTTAAAGGGCGTCCAGATGCACCACCAGAACAGCCTCGTAACCCTGCCAGTCGAAGGGAATCACGTAGGGCCGGTTACGGACAGCAGTGGGGGCCGGATGGCCGGCTCGGGTGAAGGTCAGGGGCGGGGTGATTTCCAGGCCTTCGCCGAAGACACGCCGGGCTCGTCCGGCCAGGGTGTTGGCGATTTCTCCCACCACATCCAGATGATCCGCATCACTGAATTCATGTTGTCCCAGGCGCAGCAGAATGTGGCTTAGCAGGGTCTTGGGGGCGGCAAAGCAGACACTGCCCTGGTATTCCCCGTGCACCTGAATCTGGCCATTGAAATCATCCACGATGGGGGGGCTGTCTGTTTCCTGGAGGTAGGCGGTGCGCACACGGGCGCTTTCACCGGTGATCTGCTGGAAATAATGGCTGATGGCTTCGGCAAAGACTTCCACATCGGCCGGTTTCAAGGCCTGCAGGGATTTGGGCGTCGGGGTGTTCAATGCAGGATTTCCAGAAAAGCCTCGACCAACTGGTCGTCGGTGAAGGGTTTGCGCAGGAAGCCATGGGCTCCCTTCTTGATGGCCTTCAAGGCCGTGTATTTGTCGGACAGGGCGGATACCACCAGGATGCGGGCATCCGGCAGGCTTTCGGCCAGGCGGGAGATGCAGGCGTCGCCGTCCATCTGGGGCATGGTCAGGTCCATGGTCACCAGTTCCGGGCGGAACTGTTCGGCCAGGGCCAAGGCTTGCAGGCCATTGCCGGCCAGGCCCACGATGTCCAAGGTCGGCAGGCGCATGTCCTGACAGAGGCGGGCGATGCGGTTGCGGATGACGCTGGAGTCATCCACGATCAGCAGGCGGTAACTCATGGGCTGGCCTGGAACTGCAGGGTGAATTGGGTATAGGCCTGGGGCAGGGTGGAAAGCCGCAGACGGGCGCCGGCCCGTTGAGCCATGTCGCGGATCAGGTCCAGCCCCACGCCTCGGCCCGCATGTTCGTGGGCCTCTTCCAGCAGACTGAATCCAGGGGTGAACAAGGCGCCCAGCAGTTCCCGTTCTCCCATGCTTGCGACTTTTTCCGGGGCTTCACCCAGTTGCAGCAGGCGATTGCGAATCTGCTCACAGGAAATGCCTCGGCCATCATCCCGTACGGACAGAGTGAGGCTGCCGTCAGTCCCTTGCTGGAACTCCACCCGCACGGTGCCCTGGGGCCGCTTGCCCACCTGCAGGCGTTCGCTCTCCGCCTCGATACCGTGGGCCACGGCGTTGCGTACCAGCTGCGGCACCATTTCCCGCAGGTGGCGCAAG
>QKDJ01000171.1 GCA_003252145.1 Azovibrio restrictus | reverse complement strand
GAGGTGTGGTTCTGGATCAACCATACCCATCTGGAACAAACCCTGGGCAATGTGCTGGCCTATGTGCAGGCCCAGCGCTGATTTTTTCAGTCCCAATATAACGATATTCCTGAGTATGACGACACGTCAGCATCACAAGAGAGGATGACCATGAAGAACCTGTTGCGCATCTTGCTGAGAACCCTGGCCCGGGCCTTGTTCCGGGTGCGGGTGAGGGGAGTGGTGGCGATTCCCGCGAATGAGCGCCTATTGGTGATCGCCAATCACGAATCCTTTCTGGATGGTCTGTTGCTGGGCCTGTTCCTGCCCGTGGAGGATCCGGTCTTCGTGGTGCATACGGGGGTTGTGAAGAACCCTTTCTTCCGCCTGGTGCTGATGTTGTCCGACCATCTGGCGGTGGACCCGAGCAGCCCCATGGCCATGAAGAAGGTGATTCGCCTGCTGGAAGCCGGGCGCACGGTGGTGATCTTCCCGGAAGGGCGCATCACTCGCACCGGTAGCTTGATGAAGGTTTACGATGGTCCTGCCTTCGTGGCGGCCAAGACCGGGGCTACCCTGTTACCGGTGCGGCTGGATGGCCCTTCCCGCAGCTATTTCTCCCGTCTTTCTGGCCGTCATCCCCGTCGGATGTTCCCTCGAGTGACGCTCACCTTTTTGCCCACACGCAAGATCGAAATGCCTGAAGCGCCCACGGCCAAGGTGCGCCGCCATCTGGCCGGTGAAGCCATGCGTCGTCTGATGCAGGAAATGATCTTTGCTTCCCGCCCGCCCCAGACCCTGTATTCCAGTCTGCTGGATGCGGTGGACATCCACGGCCGGCGGCGGCGGGTGGTGGAGGACATCAAGCAGGTGGAGTATTCCTACAACGACCTGCTCAAGATGACCTTGATGCTGGGCCGCCTGGTGGCGCGCCGCAGCCAGCCCGGGGAAAGGGTGGGCCTGCTGCTACCCAATATGGCGCCCACCTTGGGCTTGATCCTGGGCCTCTCGGCGTTGAAACGGGTGCCGGCCATGCTCAATTACACGGCGGGCACCGACGGTATGCAGGCCGCCTGTACGGCAGGGGAAATCCGGTTATTGGTGACCTCCCGGGCTTTTGTGCTCCAGGCCAAGCTGGAAGATAAGCTGGCCGCTCTGGAAGGCATAGAGCTGGTGTATCTGGAGGACCTGCGCGCCACCATTACCCTGGCCGACAAGATCTGGCTTATGGCCTGGGGCCTGTGGTTCCCCCGCAGTGTGGAACTGGCTGCCTCTCCCGAAGATGCTGCAGTGGTGTTGTTCACCTCTGGTTCCGAAGGCAAGCCCAAGGGGGTGGTGTTGTCCCATCGGGCCATTCTGGCCAATATCGCCCAGATTCGCGCCGTGGTGGATTTTTCCACCGAGGACAAGGTGCTGAATGCTCTGCCCATCTTCCACTCCTTCGGCCTCACGGCCGGCACCTTGCTGCCCGTGCTGACTGGGGCCAGTCTGTTCCTCTATCCCTCGCCCCTCCATTACCGGGTGATTCCAGAGCTGGCCTACGACCGGGGTTGTACCGTGCTGTTTGGTACCAGCACCTTCCTGGGCAACTATGCCAAGTTCGCTCACCCCTATGACTTTTACCGTTTGCGCTACGTGATCGCAGGGGCTGAAAAGCTTTCGGATGCGGTGCGTAACCAGTGGTTCGAGAAGTTCGGCCTGCGCATTTTCGAAGGCTACGGTGCCACGGAAACCGCGCCGGTGCTGGCCGTGAATACGCCTATGGCGTTTCGTACCGGCACCGTGGGCCAGTTGCTGCCCGGGCTGGAATATCGCCTCCAGCCCGTGCCCGGCATCGACGGGGGCGGCATCCTCCATGTGAACGGGCCTAACGTGATGAGCGGCTACCTGAAGGTGGATCAACCCGGAGTGCTGCAGCCGCCAGCTTCTGAATTGGGCGCAGGCTGGTACGAGACCGGTGACGTGGTGAATGTGGATAGGGACGGTTTCCTGCGCATCGTGGGCCGGGTCAAGCGTTTCGCCAAGGTGGCCGGGGAAATGGTGAGTCTGGAAGTGGTGGAAAAGCTGGCTGTGGCCGCCTCTCCGGTCGCTTTGCATGGGGCCTCCAGTCAGCCTGATGCCAGCAAGGGCGAGGCCCTGGTGTTGTTCACCACGGACCCCGCCCTGAACCGGGAGGCTCTGCAGGCCCGAGCCCGGGAGATGGGTGTGCCGGAACTGGCCGTGCCCCGCAAGATCATCCATGTGGAAGCCCTGCCCCTGCTAGGTACGGGCAAGACCGACTACGTGACCCTGAAGCAGATGGCAGAGGCGGCTTGAGATGGCGGATATCCCTAGTCGGCGCCGTTTTCTCCAGGGCCTGGGCATATTGCTCGCAGGGGGGGCAGGAGGCTGGAGTCTGGCTCGGCCCCGGCTGGTGAACCCCTGTCGCACCGCCCTCACTGGAGCGTTGATTGATAGCCCATGGCTGGAACAGGTTTGGGACGGCCTGGACCCCGCCGATGTCTGGGATTGCCACGTGCACATCGCCGGGATTGGCGATAACGGCAGCGGTATCGCCATCGGCCCCCAGTTGTCCTCGCCCTTGCGCCCTCTGCAATATGCCCAGCGCCTGTTTTACATGAACGCGGGCTGTGCCCACGATGCCCCGGGGCGGGTGGATGCCAGTTATGTGGACCGCATGCTCAATCAGGTGGAGGCCATGCCGGCCGGGGTCAAGCTGATGCTTTTCGCCTTCGACTATTTTCATGATGAGCAGGGCCAAGCCCAGCCGGACATGAGCGCCTTTTATGTGCCAAATGCCTATGCCCGCAGTCTGGCGCAGGCTCATCCGGCCGCCTTCGAGTGGGTGGCTTCCATCCATCCCTATCGGGCTGATGCGGTGGACCGGTTGGACGCTGCCGTGGCCCAGGGCGCCCGGGCCGTGAAATGGCTGCCGGCGGCCCAGAACATGGACCCGGCCTCGCCCCGCTGCGATGCCTTTTATGCCGCCCTGGCCCGCCATCGCCTGCCTTTGATTACCCATTGCGGGGAGGAAAAGGCGGTGGAAGGGGCGGATACCCAGCATTTCGGCAATCCCCTGCGCCTGCGCCGGGCCCTGGAAGCGGGAGTGCGGGTGGTCGTGGCCCATTGCGCCAGCATGGGCGAGGATGAGGACACGGATTACGGCGGGCGGGTAGAAAGCTTCCAACTCTTTGCCCGACTCATGGATGATCCGACCTGGAAGGACCTGCTGGCCGGGGATATCTCCGCCATCACTCTGCGCAACCGCAAGCTGGAGGTGATCCAGACCCTGCTGCAGCGCCGGGATTGGCATGGCCGCCTACTCAATGGTTCCGATTATCCCCTGCCGGGTATCCTGCCCCTGATTTCCCCTTCCACCCTGGCCGGTGCCGGTTTGCTGCCCCAAGAGGCGGTGGTCGACCTGGAGTTGCTGCGGGAACACAACCCCCTCTATTTCGATCTGGCCTTGAAGCGGGCCCTGAGCTGGCAAGGGCAAGGCCTGCCTGCTTCGGTCTTTGCCACCCGCCCCTATTTCACCAAGGAGCGCCCATGAGCGATACCTCCCAAACACCCAAGGCCCCCGGGGAACACTCCCAGTTCACCCTGCTGGGGGATCGCCGTTTCGGCCCCCTGTTTGCCACCCAGTTCTTCGGGGCCTTCAACGACAACGTGTTCAAGAATGCCTTGGTGGTGCTGCTCACTTTCCAGGCCGCCTCCTGGACCACCCTGGAGCCCGGGGTGCTGGCCAATCTGGCGGCGGGGCTGTTCATCCTGCCTTTCTTCCTGTTTTCCGCCACCGCCGGTCAATTGGCAGACAAATTCGACAAGGCCTGGCTGGCCCGGCTCACCAAGGTGCTGGAAATCGTCATCATCCTGTTGGGGGGCCTGGGCTTCGCCCTGGAAAGTCTGAGTGTTCTGCTGGCGGCCCTATTCCTCCTGGGGCTGCAATCCACCCTGTTCGGCCCGGT
>QKDJ01000236.1 GCA_003252145.1 Azovibrio restrictus | reverse complement strand
CAGGGTATCCCGGAAGATTTCCCAGGTCAGGTCCTCGGCCTTGCCATTGACCTTTTCCAGGGCCTGGTAGATGGGCACTGTGCCGATGGGCACGGGGCTGTTACGCACGATCCACTCACGGGTTTCGTGAATGTTCTTGCCCGTGGACAGATCCATCACCGTGTCGCCACCCCAGCGGGTGGACCAGGTCATCTTGTCCACTTCTTCGGAAATGGAAGAACCCAGGGCGGAGTTACCGATGTTGGCGTTGATCTTCACCAGGAAATTGCGGCCAATGATCATGGGCTCGCTTTCCGGGTGATTGATGTTGTTGGGGATGATGGCGCGGCCGCGAGCCACTTCGGAGCGCACGAATTCGGGCGTGATCTCGGCCGGAATGGCGGCACCGAAATCCTGGCCCTTGTGCTGGCGGGTCAGGAGCTTGGCCATCTTTTCACCCATGGGCCCAGTAGCCCGCAGGTTGTCCAGATAAACCTGGCGATTCATGTTTTCCCGGATGGCCACATATTCCATTTCCGGGGTGATGATGCCCTGACGGGCGTAGTGCATCTGGGACACGTTCTTGCCCGGCAAGGCCCGACGGGGCTTGCGGTGCAGGCCGGGGAAGCGCAGTTCGTCCAGGCTCTTGTCGGCAGCCCGCTGACGACCATATTCGGAAGTCAGGTCGGCCAGCACTTCCGTATCGCCCCGTTCCTCTATCCACTTCTGACGCAGGGCCGGCAGGCCGGAGCGGATGTCGATCTTGGCGGTGGGGTCCGTATAGGGGCCGGAACAGTCATAAACGAAAATGGCCGGATTGCGCTCGCCGCCAAAACCTGTGGGCGTATCGTCCTGGGAGATTTCCCGCATGGGCACCTGAATGTCCGGCCGGGAGCCTTCCACGTAAATCTTGCGGGAATTGGGAAGGGGCTGGACGGCGGCGCTATCCACCTGGGCGGCAGCGGCGATGAATTGTTCGTGGGCGTTCATGATGCTCCTTGCGGGAAAAACGGACTGACTCAGTTGGGCGACAGGCCTGTTGAGACGGGCAAGGAGGGCAGAAGTTCGCGGGGATATACCTACGATCGTTTCCCTACGCCGGCATGATCCGTACAGGTTCCAAGGGTCTGTCTCAGTGGGCCGGAAATCCGGGTGCCACACCCCTAACGAGGGAGCCGAAGTTACTGGAAACCCCCTGCAAACGCAATCATTTAACCCATTGTTCAGGGCTGCCTGCATCAAGTATCCTGAAAACCTGCCGAAAACACCTATTCTGTTTGATTACCGCCCAGCCATGTCCAACACCCGTCTCCGGATCCTGCTCTGCCTGCTGACCAGCCTCTCGGCCAGTACGGCCTTCGCTTCCGAATGGCTGACGGTGCTGCGTGACAAGGGGCGCACCATAGAGCTGGATACGTCCAGTGTGCAGCGGGAAGCAGATGGCAAGGTTGTGGCCACGGGACGCCTGGTCCTGGAAAAGGAAATTGTGGATACCCGGACCGGGGAGCCCTACAAATACATCCAGACCACTGCTCGCTACGATTGCAGCCAACGTTCCGCCGCCACCATCAAACGAGCCTTCATCAAGGGCAGCGATGAAGTGTTGCGGGAAGAAGCCATGCAAACGCCGACCATGTTGCCCGTGCGTACCGGCAACATGGACGAACGCATCCTGCGGGAAGTCTGCCGCCCCCCCACCCTGCGCCCTCCAGCCTCTCCGGCCAAAGACAAGGCCAGCGCTGCCGCTGAAGCCCTGCGCCAGGCCCGGGAGGACATGCTTGCCAAACAGGTGGGTGACAAGACAGCCCCCCAGCCTCAGCGCACCGTCAAGGTATTGCGTTACACCGGGGGTAGCGGCACCCGCAAGAATGTCGCGCCACCTCCGGCCCCTGAGCCCCAGCCTTCCCGGCCGGCAACCTGGGCCTATTCAGGGGAAGGCGGGCCGGATGACTGGGCTCAAGTGAGCCCCGACTATGCCCTGTGCCAGAACGGCCAGCGGCAATCTCCCATCGATATCAGCGACAGTATTCAGGTGGATCTGGAACCTATCCAGTTTGATTACCGGGCCGGTCATTTTTCCGTTCTGGACACGAGCCGGGCCATTGAAGCCCGCATCTGGGACAGCAATTTGACCCTGATGGGCAAGACCTACGAACTGGAACATATCCGTTTCCAACGGCCTGGCGAGGAAACCCTGGATGGGCATCAATATCCCATGAGCCTGCATCTGGAGCATCGGGCCTACGACGGGGAAATCCTAATCGTCTCCGTGCTCATGGACATAGGCGGGGCCAATCCCGCCATCCAGACCCTGCTCAACTACCTGCCTCTGGAAAAGGGCATGGAAGTGGAGCCGGAGGAAGCGACCCTGAATCCCGGCCTGTTGTTACCGAACACCCGGGCCTATCACACCTACATGGGCTCTCTGACCCGCCCCCCCTGTACCGAGGATGTGATCTGGATCGTGCTGCAAACCCCCATCCAGCTCTCCGCCGCCCAGGAGAGCATCTTTGCGCGCCTCTACCCGGAGAATGCCCGTCCCCTGCAAGGGGCCAATGGCCGGCTGATCAAGTCCTCGCGTAACCTGAACGCCCCCGTTCAGAAGGCCGAAGCTTCCGCTTCCAAATAAGCCAGACTCACGTACTTGCCGATGTGGGTCTCAAAACCCCTGGTGTCCCGGGCGCGACTGGACACCCGCGGGTCCTGAAGCACCAGTTCCTTAGCCGCCTCCATGGAGCGCCCTGCCTCCACCGCCGCCACACAGGTCTCGTAGATTCCCTGGAACAACTCCCGGTTCCAGCCCAACACATCGGGACCCGGATGCCCGTGACCGGGCACCCAGATGGAGCTGGGCGCTTCCCGCTCCAGGGCTTCGTAGAACTTGAAAGTCCCCACATAGGAACCGTCGTCCATGTTGGCAATACGCCTGTCCATGGCCACGTCCCCCACATGGGTCAGCTGGTCCTCCAGCACCTGAACGCATATGTCCGAAGGGGTATGGGCCCGACCATAGTGATGAATCCGCAGGGTCACGTCGCCAAAACGGAATTCCTGGCCATGCTGCACCGGCCTATTGGGTACCACCACCCGGGTGCCCAGAGTAGCCTGGTTGGTCCATTTCTCCATCAGGGTGCGCCAGCTATTGCCCTGTAGCCCGGCGATGGCTTCCACAGTGCCCGGATGGGCATGGATGGGCAGGTCGCCGAAGGCTTCCACGAAGGCCTGGTTCCCCAGGAAATGGTCTCCGTGATAGTGGGAATTGAACAGGGCCACCACCTTCTTGCCGGGAAACTGCCGGGCCAATTGGCGAATAGCCATTTCCCCGATCTGCACCGAGGCCCCTGTATCCAGCACCACCAACCCGGCCGAGGTATCCACAAAGGTCAGATTGCACATCATTCCCTGGTTTTCCGGAGTGGGGAAACCATCGGGAGAATAGATCATCCACACATGGGGGGATAGTTGCTGCAGGGGAATATCCCGGACCACAGGACCGCGAATGAACTCATCCATCTCCCGGGCAAAAGCGGAAATCCCCTGCCAGGGTCCAAACTCGGCTAGGGAAAGGGCACCCAGAGCCAGGGCGCCACGACAGAACTGGCGACGTTGCATGATGGTCTCCTCCATCACTTCTGTGAGACGCATCTTCACGCCAAACAGGCAGGTAGGCAAGGTAAGCTAACGGGGTTTTGTGCCTGTACGCCCCAGATCATCATGACCCGCCGCCGCTATCCCCTGAGTTTCATCATTCTCACTGCCCTGGGCATCCTCACAGGCCTTCCCGGCCTCATGAGCATGATCGGCTTCGGCAGCCTGATTCATCCCCTGCTGGAAGACCCCATGGCCGGGCTGGCCCTGGTGGTTTCGGCCGTCGCCCTGATTGGCTCCGGCCTGTTTCCCTTCGTTATCGCCCGTCTGACCCGAAGCGAAGAGGAGGCCTAACCGCTTCCGCCTTACCCGGCACCCCAT
>QKDJ01000221.1 GCA_003252145.1 Azovibrio restrictus | reverse complement strand
ATTTGAACTTGTAGTATTCCGAAACCAGTTCCTTGGCCTTGAGCACCATGATGTCCCGCAGCATGCGCATTTTGCGGCCGTGTTCCTGGTGTGCCAGGTCGTAAATCTGCTTTTTCAAGGTTTCATCACAGCCTTCGGGAAAGCTCAGGCTCCATTGGGTGAAGTAGGTGTCGTAGCTATCAATGGTCTTGATGAGCTCGAACCTGAGTTTTTCCCGGCTTTTGTCGGGGACGATGGCCAGTATTTCCTCGATTTCGGCATCACTGCCATGCTTTTTCTGGTTTTCCGGAATGGGGAAGTTGATGATCTGGGACATTTTCATTCACCTGTTTTTTGAATCAGGAAAAGGCTTCCAGCAGGACCGTGCGGGCCGTGGTGATGCGCACGAATTGTTCATGGCTGCCGCCCACATCAGGATGAGCCTTCTGGGCCAGGCGCCTGAAGGCCGCGTTGATCTGCCGCCGTTCAAGCTTGCCGCTGGTGGGTAGATCCAGGGCTTCTCTATGGACCCGCTCGTCCGAAGCCTGGCGCTGGCTCTGTTCATGGCTGTGCTGCCGTCTCTGCCGACCAAAGAGACGGCCGAATTCTTCGTTCATGCGCCGTTGGGCAGCGCGACGCTGATGTACGGATTCGTGCCGCAATTCCCCCTGGTCTTCCTGCCAACGCCGGCGTGACATGACGATGCAGGCGGCGAAGGCGATGCGTCCATAGGTTTCCAGTTCGTCCAGGCTGAAGGGGCCCACCATGTCGAAGGGTTCTTCCAGCCAGGCCATCCGGCCACCGCTGCCCACCTCCACACGACCCAAGGTACCCGTGGCCACCACACCAAGGCTCCCGTTCCAGATGACCCATTCGTCGTCATCGGTAATGGCATGAGTGCTGTGCATGGTCTGCCTCCTTTTGCATTGAGGGAAACACGACAAGAATCGCGGGTTTGAATGCTGTTACCCAGGGAGTTGCAAATAGCGCACCAAGTCAGCCGAACGGGGAGAATTCCCCTGCTTTTCCCCCTACAATGACCGGCCAACAGGATTTTTCACGCCCCATCCAGACAGGGAACAGATTGATGACAAAAGCGCGGACCAGTCACTCCCACCCTTTGCAGATTGCCGAGGTGCAAGCCACCCCGGAGCACGGGCGCATCGGCATCACCTTCTGCCCCGGCAAGCAGGACAGGCTGGCCGCCACCGGCGCTTGGGCCCGGGATCTGGATGTGGATCTGGATGTGATTACCGCCTGGGGTGCCCAACTGGTACTCACCCTGGTGGAGCCCGAAGAACTGAAAAGCCTGGCCGTAGCCAACCTGGGCCATGAGGTGGAACGGCGGGGCATGGTCTGGCGGCATCTGCCTATCGCCGACTTTTCCGTACCTACCGATGATTTCGAGGACGACTGGAAAACCCAGGGCCGGGATATTCGCCAACTGCTACGCAAGGGCGGCGACATTCTGGTCCATTGCAAGGGTGGTCTAGGCCGGGCCGGCATGATGGCTGCCCGCCTGCTGGTGGAACTGGGCACCCCCCCGGAAGAAGCCATTCGCACCGTACGCAAGGCCCGTAAGGGAGCCATCGAAACTTCCGCCCAACTGGCTCTGGTGCGCCGTACCGTCACCATTCATGACGAGGACGCCCCCGCATGAAAGTGATCGACACCGCCACCCTGCGCCAGGTGGGAGGCCGCATGGGCAGCAACCCGGCCGGTATCTTTGAAGATGAGCAGGGTCGCTGCTATTACGTGAAGTCCCTGGAATCCCCCGCCTATGCCCGCAATGAACTGATCGCCGCCCGGCTCTATCAACTGGCGGGTGCTCCCACCCTGACCTACGTACCCACCACCCAGGCCCATGAAGTGGCTACGGAATTGGTGCATCTGGACAAGAAGAATGTGGCCCACCTGAGCCCGGAAGAATGCCTGCAAGCCCAGCATTGGCTTGGGGTTCATGCCTGGACGGCCAACTGGGATGCAGCCGGTTTTCTCGGGGATAACCAGGGGGTGGTGCAAGGCAAAGTGGTGACCCTGGATATGGGCGGCGCCCTGGATTTTCGGGCCATGGGCGACATGAAAGGCAAGGCTTTCGGCCCCCAGGTGGGGGAACTGGATACCCTGCGCCAGGATGCCAACAATCCCTTTGCCGTCCGGCTGTTCGGCGATATGGACGAAACCCGGGTTCAGGAGGCCATCCAGGTGGTAACCCGGATTCCCGATGAAAAGATTCGTCAGGTCATTGCCGATCTGGGTGGCCGGGAAAAACTGGCCGACAAGATGATCGCCCGCAAGGCCCATATGGCCGCTCGTCTGGTGGCGGAGTGCCTGCCCGCGTGACAGTTGGAATCGGCAGTAAGCAGGCCTGAAAATCTCTGATGAGGCAGTAACAGAATCTGTACAAAACCGGTCTTGTTGCATTGCAGCAAATCCTGCAACAATCCGCTCCCCGTCGCTGCAGGCGACACACTTTCCCCAGACCGTGATTGTTCGTCCCCGCCCCCACTGGATCCACCTGCTGTTCGTACGCCGTGGTTCCATCGTGCATCAGATTTTCGGCCAGCTGGCCTTCATCTTTCTGCTTTCCTGCGCCGTAGTGCTGTTTCACGGCCAGTTGTTTCACTGGAAGGTCACCCTCACCTCCAGCCCCTTTTCCCTCATGGGCGTAGCCCTCGCCATCTTTCTCGGCTTTCGTATCAATGTGAGTTACGACCGCTACTGGGAAGCCCGAAAATTATGGGGGGCCTTGCTGGTGGAAGCCCGTAACCTGAGCCGTCAGGCCCTTACCCTGAGCGGTGAATCAGCCCAACCCCGACCCTTTGTGCTGGGGCTCATGGCCTTCACCTACGCCATGCGCAACCAACTTCGCGGTCTGCCTCCCACTACCGGTCTGGAAGGCCTGATTCCCCGGGAACTGCAGGACAAACTGGAACATTACCGTTTTGCCCCCAGCGCCATTTTGCTCTGGCTGGGAAACTGGCTTCGGGAACATCGCCTCAATGGGGCTGCGGACGGGCTCCAGGCCCAACAGATGGAACGATCCCTCAACGATCTTTCCGCCGCCCTGGGTGGTTGCGAGCGCATTGCCAACACGCCCCTGCCCTTTACCTACACGGTCATCCTGCATCGCAGTTCCTATCTTTACTGCATGCTGCTGCCCTTCGGCCTGGTGGATAGCATTGGCCTGATGACGCCCCTGGTGGTGGCCTTCGTGTCCTATACCTTCTTTGCCCTGGAAGCCCTGAGCGACGAAATCGAGAATCCCTTCGGCACCCAGCCTAATGATCTGGCCCTGGATGCTATGTGTGCCAGCGTGGAAGCCAGTCTGCGGGAGATGCTGGGGGAAACCCCGGCTGCCATCCCCCTGCCAGACAAGGAATTCGTGCTGTACTGAGGCTCAGGCCTTTACTGCAGCAGCCAGGGTCTGCATCTGATCGGTCACCAGCTTGATGAGCTTTTGATCGGTCAGATTGCCGTCTGCATCAAAACCCCCGGCAAAGGCATTGGCAAAAACCTCAGGCTTGTTCAAGACACGCAGGTCCAGGAATACGCAGACCTGACGCAGGTGATACTGGGACCGGGAAGTACCCATGCCGCCCCCTGCCCCCATCAAAGCTGCTGGCTTGCCCGCCAGCAACGCGTTATCGGGTTCCCGGGAAGCCCAATCCAGAATGTTCTTCAAGGCCGGTGCAATGGAATAGTTGTATTCGGTACAGGCCAACACCAGAGCGTCCGCAGCACCCATCTGGGCCAATACCCGGCTGACGGCAGCAGGTTTTTCCGGAATATCCTGGTTGTAGAAGGGTATGTCTGTCAGGTCGGCTATTTCCATGCTGACCCCGTCCGGTAAATGGGCCTGGGCTGCGCGCAACAGACCCTTGTTAGTGGATGCCTGACGTAGGCTGCCTGCTATGCCTAGAAATTTGATGGTTGCCACGATTACCTCCGTTACAGGGTTGATGAACGACAGT
>QKDJ01000142.1 GCA_003252145.1 Azovibrio restrictus | reverse complement strand
ATGAAAAAAGCCGGGCTTGCCCGGCTTTTACTATTGGGGCGACCTATTTCACGCCCTGGCCTAATTTGACTCCATTCACCTCGACCCCATAGAGATTGACCCCGTCGTTTTCGTGGTAGCGCTTGCGGGTTTCGTCGATGCTGCCATTGACCAGCCGGGGGTCCTGGGGCCGTTCGTGGGAGTTGATGAAGGCCGCCACATCCCAGGCTTCCTGATCACTCAGGGTTTCCCCCTTGCCCAGGGGCATGTTGTGCTGGATGAAGCCGGCGGCTGTGTTGATGCGGTGCATGCCGGCCCCCCAGTTGTAGGAATCCTTACCCCACAGGGCCGGGAAAACCGAGGTTACGCCCACTTTCTGGCCTTCCCCGTTGTCTCCGTGGCAGATGGCGCATTGCTTGTCATAGACGACCTTGCCCCGGGCGATGTCGTAGCCTCCCTTGGGCGGAGGTGGTTCATCGAAGCCCCGGCCGGGCAGGGATTTGCCCATGGGGGCGCCGGTGGACATCCAGTAGGAATAGACGGTCAGGGCGGTCAGAATCTCACTGTCGGCCGCCGGGGGCTTGCCGTTCATGCTGAACTGGAAACAACCCTGCATACGTTCCGCGTAGGTGTTCACCTTGTTGTTCTTCTTCCGGTAGGCGGGATACATGGGGTAAGCCGCCCACAGGGGGGCTGAATTGGCCTTGCGGCCCCGGTCGATGTGGCAATTGACGCAATTCATCTCATTGCCCACGTATTCGGGGGCCAGGGCCTTGGTGTTCATGAAAATGGCCTGGCCACGACGCACCATGTCGCCAAAGGCATTGTTGGGGATGTCGCTTTCCTCGGGGGGCTGGAAGTATTGCTGGCCCTGGGTTTTGGCCGGTGCCTTAGGCAACTGGCTCTGGTCATCCAGGCGCGACAGGTCGGCTGCGGCGACGCCCAGGCTGAGGCTGGCGAGTACCAGGGGCAGCAGCCGGGCCAGAAAGGGCATATAGATCGGGGTGTGAGTCTTTTTCATGGGGAGTCCTCGGAATCTTGGCGTTGGGCGATGGCTTAGCGCAGGCGGTGCTGGCTTTCGTCGAAAGCCTCCGTGGATTCGCCCAGGCTGGCGAAATAGGCCGCCACAGCCTTGATTTCAGCTTCGGTCAGACTGGCCGCAATGTGTTGCATCAAGCCGTTGGGGTCGTTGCGCCGGGTCGGTGGCAGGGCGGCGACCGCCTTGGTTTTCTTGGTGGCTGGAACGGCAGCTGTGCCACGCCAGGCCATCAGTTGGGCCTCGATGTATTCGGCCCCTTGGCTGGCCAGAGGCGGGAAGGCCGTGCCCACACCAACACCGGAGGGGCCATGACACAGGGTGCATTCCGGAATATTCCGATCCCAGGCACCGCGCAGGGCGATCCAGGCGCCGGTGCCCATTTGGGGGCGTTCCGCCGGGGCCGGTTTGATGTGGACCTTGGGGCGGGCCGCGTAGGCCTGGGCGACGGCTGCCACTTCCTCATCGCTCAGGGATTGAGCGATGGGCTGCATGATCGGGTTTTCCCGCAGGCCCGCCTTGAAGTCACCCAATTGCTTGGCGATGTAGGCTTCCGGCAGCCCTGACAGACGGGGGAAACCGGCAGCGGGCATGCCCTTGCCGTCGGTGCCATGACAGGTCATGCAGGGCAGGGCGCTGGGGTTGGCGCCTCCCTTTTGCATGATGGCCTCGCCATCGGCTGCCTGGGCAAACAGGGGGAGGATCAGCAGGGCCGGGACGAGCCAGGCGGTAATCCGCTGGGATTGATGAATTTTCATGGGGAAGCTCCGTGTTGCCGACAGTCTCTTTGGAGGAAGCCTGTCAGGGCTGCGCTTTTTCTATGGGGAATCGGCGCTCAGGAGCGGAGAGTGCAGGCGCCGACGTCAATGCGTCTGAGTATAGGCAACCCGGGTGGAGCGGACCATAACCCTTTAGGGGTAGGTCAATGACTGGTTTCAGTTATTGGAGTGCGCTCTGGTTGATGATCCAGAGCGCACCAGAGTGCAGTGAAGATGGCAGTGAGTCAGCCGGCTTTCTTCACGTGTAAGCCGCATTCCTTGGAGGTGGGATCTTCCCACCACCAGCGGCCGGCGCGCACGTCCTCGCCCAGGCTGATGGGGCGGGTGCAGGGGGCGCAGCCGATGCTGGGGTAGAACTGGTCGTGCAGGGCGTTGTAGGGCACTTCGTGGAGGCGGATGTAGGCCCAGACTTCCTTCTCGGTCCAGTCGGCCAGAGGGTTGAATTTCTCCAGGCCATTGCCGCTGTCGAAACTGCGTACGGCTAATGCGTCCCGGGTGGCGGACTGCTGGGCCCGCATGCCGGTGATCCAGGCCTTCTTGCCGGCCAGGGCCCGTTGCAGGGGCTCCACCTTGCGCAGGTGGCAGCAGGCCTTGCGCAGTTCCACGGACTCGTAGAAGGCATTGATGCCGTGGGTGCGCACGTAGGTTTCCGCCAATTCATGGCGGGGGTAATACACCTGCAGCTTGGTCTTGTAGCGTCGCTCGGTGGCGGCCAGCAGGTCGTAGGTTTCCGGGGGCAAGCGTCCGGTGTCCAGGCTGAAGATTTCAATTCCCAGGCCGTGGCTCAGGATCAGGTCCGTCAGCACCATGTCCTCGGCCCCCAGGCTGTTGGCGAAGGTGGCGGGGCTGAAGTCCCGAGCGATCTCCTGGAGCAGGTTCAGGGCGGCTTCGGTCTTTTGCGCCACGATGGCCTTGAGCGCGTCGGTCAGCTCCGGCTGGGTGGCCGGGTTGGCGGCCAGGGAAGGCCGCAAGGGGATGCTGGAAGACTGGTTGGCCGCACTCATGCACTTCTCCGGTGATACAGGGGGGCGGGTTCATCCACGGCACCCTGGTAGGGATTCTTGAAGGTGGCGAAGGCCTCCAGGGCGGCCTGGGCATCCTTGCCGTCCTTCAGGGCCCAGGCGTCAAAGCCCACCCGCTTCATGAGGAAAAGCTGGTCGTGCAATACATCGCCTACGGCCCGGATTTCACCCTCGTAATGGTAGCGCTCCCGCAGCAGACGGGCCAGGGAGTAACCCCGGCCATCGGCAAACTTGGGGAAGTTGATGGCGATCACCACGAAGTAGTGCAGGTCCGCCGCCAGGGCTTCCAGGTCCGTATCGGGCTCCAGCCACAGGCCGATGCGCTTGTAGCGGGAGATGATCTCGTTCTTGCGGGCCTGCCACAGGGCGGGCGGAAACAGCAGATCGCCCTCGGGCAGGGCCTGGGCGGCCAGGTCTTCTTCAGCAACCAGGGGCTGCCAGGTGTCGGGGACCAGGGTCTGATTCTTGATGAGGGTGCTCATGCGCTCTGCTCCTCGCTGTGGGCCTTGGCCTTGCCGTGGGCGCGGCCTTCGTAGACCTTGTTCTTGAAGGGATCGGGGCCGATCCGGTCAAAGGTGTCCAGGAAGCTTTCTTCCGGATGCCGTTGTTCCAGGTAAACCTTGATGATCTTCTCCACCGCGTCGGGTACTTCTTCTGCGGAGAAGGAGGGGCCAATGACCTTGCCGGTGCGGGCGTCATTGCCCTGGCGACCGCCCAGGGTGATCTGGTAGAACTCGGCGTCGTTCTTGTCCACCCCCAGGATGCCGATGTGGCCCACGTGGTGGTGGCCGCAGGCGTTCATACAGCCGGAAATGTTCAGTTCCAGATCCCCCAGGTCGAACAGGTAGTCGATATCCTGGAAGCGGGCCTGAATGGCGTTGGCGATGGGGATGGACTTGGCGTTGGCCAGGTCACAGAAGTCGCCGCCGGGGCAGCAGATCATGTCCGTCAGCAGACCTACGCTGGGAGTAGCCAGATTGAGGGCCTTGGCCGCTTGCCAGAGTTCGTACAGGCGGGCCTGTTCCACATCGGCCAGAATCAGGTTCTGTTCGTGGGAAGAGCGGGCTTCGCCGAAACTGAATTCATCGGCCAGTTGGGCAGCGGCATCCATCTGTTCGGCGGTGATGTCGCCGGGGGCCAGGCCA
>QKDJ01000204.1 GCA_003252145.1 Azovibrio restrictus | reverse complement strand
TCCGCACGCTGGCCATAACGTCCGCACGCCTCCCGGGCCTGAACATGCATCAGGGCTTCAGGCGCCAGCGCCGACCCTTGAATGCTCTTGGAACCATATTCAATGGCATGGCTGCTGGTAATGAGAAGGCCGGACAAGAGAATGGTCTTAAGGTGCTTCATGATGAGCTCCCGTCTTTTGGGATCACCATTTAACCCGCCAACAATGACAAAAGAATTGCAGTAAGCTTGCAGCAGGACTTCCCATTCATTGAACTGCGACACCCTATCCTGGTGCAGTTGGCGCACACTCCTGGTGCGGATTAATGGTGCGTTTGCTGACTGTTCAACACGAGATCCGGCAGGGCCAGGGCAGCTTCGGCAATGTCGATCAGCCGCCGGTGCTGGTCCATGGCGGTCTTGCGCAAGGTCTTGTAGGCACTTTCTTCCGACATGTTGCAACGGGCCATGATCATGCCTTTGGCCCGCTCAATCACCTTGCGTTCATTGAGGGAGCGGCGCACCTGCTCCAGCTCGGTCTCCATACTGGAGAGTCGCTCAGTCTGGGTCTGCAGCAATTCGATCAGCGGCGTTCCCATACCCTCGAAATGCACGCCCTCCGGCAGGAAATGAGCGGCCTCTCCCATGGGGCCGCGGGGGTCAAAAAAGCGATCCACCAGCCCTGTCAGCGGAGGCGGATTCTCCTGTAACTTGCGCAGCAAGCCCTCGGAATCATCCAGATCCTGCTCTGCTTCCTTGAGTAATTCCCGACACTGGGCAGTCATGGTTTCCAGCAGGCTGCACTGAATGATCCAGATACTTTCCAGGCGTGCGCTGCAACACTCGAACCACTGGTAACTCAGATTGGCATCCAGCACCTGTCCGGGCCCGGTGGTGGAAAGGATGCGGCGCAAGCGCTCAAACGGCACCATGAAATTGGCAGACTGGGCATCCAGCCAACGCTGACGCGCCCGGGCATCGGCAAGCTCTTCAAAGGCCTGAAAACTGCGCTCCTGAGCCTCGATCAATTGCAGGATTCGTTGTTGATGGGCCCCATCACAACAGCCGGAAGCAAAGCACAAGGCCCCCAGGGCTCGCTCCAGCCCCGCCTGTTCCTTGCCCTGGACGAGATTGAAAAACGCCACCAGGGACTGGGAAATACGGGGATGGGTGGCACTCTCGGCGATGGCAAAGATCAGGGGCACCAGACCGGCAATGAGCCGGGTAAAGGCCAGCACGGCCTTGTGGGCCGGGAGTTTCTGGTCCGTGATTTGTTGGCGCAATTCCGGCAGGGCATCCAGTCCCAACAGGACCCAGGCCATCAAGGACAGCAGTTTGGTGCTATCCGCCCCCTTTTTCTCCAGCTGGGCCCTGAAAGCCTGTCGCAGTTCCTGCTCGATGCGTCGAGACTCTTCCAGCAGGGCCTCCCGTTCCGGCCCAAAACGCTGCCCGGCTGAAGCCAGGTACATGCTGGAAGCCCCCCGCTCATACTGCAGCATATGCAGCATGTGCCCCGCCACACCCACCAGTTCGGCCTTGGTCTGCAATTGACGCAGTTCCTCAATCTCGTGTTGCTTGGCCATCAGCAGGATGTCGGGAACCGTCAATTCCATGGTCTGTTCGCGGGAGTCAGAATGACAAAGTTATAGCAAGAACCATGCGGACCAAGCCTAGCTGCCCCCTTTGATCAATCCGATTTCCCGGGCAGTCCGGGGACCAATCACGGTTTCACTCAGATTGGCCGGTATTTCCGACTGCCCTTCAGACAGGGGAATCCGCCCGCCCATGATCTCTGCCTGATATTGAGGGTACAAGGGTTGCAGTTCCGGGTCCGCATACCCTTCTGGGAACAGCGGTTGGTTGTTGGCTAGATCGTATTTATCGTCGGCACCAAAGGTATGCAGCAATTCATGGGTGATGATCACCGCGTTCTGACGCCGCTGCAGGCGGCTGGCAAACGCATTGACCACAGCGATCTTGCCCTTGCTCAAGCCGGTTGAGTGGGACAACAGCGGACTGATTTCCGGGTCATGAAAAAGGACAAACAGACGAACGGTGGGCTTGGGACCCTCTATTTCGTCGTTCTGCCAGGCCCACCAGCGCAGTTTCAGGCTCCAGAGTATGGCGTCCAGTGCGCTGGGATTCCGGGGCATGGCTGGCGGCATGGTTTTTACTTCCTTGCCCATCCAGATATCCACTGGCTCAGCCAGGGAAATACCGTAATGGCTAATCTCCTCCTCCAGCCACTTCTCGATATCCGAAAAGCTTTCTGCATCCAAATCGGCAATGAAACGTTGGGTAGCAGGTGAAGAGTCCGCTGCTATCGGATAGATGGCCACGTTGATGGAGCGCTCCCAGGAGGCCATTCGGGCATCAACCTTCCATGCACCAATTCCCACGGCAGCCAGAATGAACAGCAACAGGGCAATACGCAGCTTGCGAAACATGTCGAACGGCTCTCGGTAAAACTCAGCCCTTCAGGGCTTGATAACGGAAACAACCCGTCAGGTGGTCATTGACCATGCCTGCAGATTGCATGAAGGCATAACAGATGGTGGAACCCACAAATTTGAAACCTGCCTTGCCCAGCGCCTTACTCATGGCATCGGACTCCGCCGTGCGCGCGGGCACCTGATCCAAGGACACCCAGGCATTCTGAATCGTCTTTCCTCCCACGAACTGCCAGAGAAAATCACTGAACGCCCCCTGCTCTTCCCGCAACTTCAGATAAGCCCGGGCGTTACCAATGGCCGCTGCCACCTTAGCTCGATTGCGAACGATGCCCGAATCAGCCAGCAGGGCTTGAACCTTGTCATCCCCGTAAGCCGCCATACGGACCGGATCGAAGTCATCAAAGGCCCTCCGATAGCCTTCGCGCTTCTTGAGAATGGTGGCCCAGGACAATCCAGCCTGGGCGCCCTCCAGAATCAAAAGCCCGAACAAGGCCTGATCGTCGCGCAGAGGTACGCCCCACTCCTTGTCGTGATACTCACGATACAGATCGAATCCTTCACACCAGGGACAACGGACTTCCATAAATTATCCAATCAACCATGATCCGGCCGGGTCGGCAGGATACCGCACCGGCCCATGACATGTAACGCAGCAAATATGTCATGCGCAGATACACGGCCTTACGCAAGTACTGACATCCCCCGTTTCCCTTTAGGCGTTATTTCTCCCAATGGCGCTCCATTGGCGTCAGAGAACCCTTAACTCATCCGCTCAGGAGAAATTAAATGCAAGCTTCCAAGATCATCGTTGCCCTGGCCCTGGCCGCCGGTTTTGCTTCTGCTTCCTTTGCCCAGAACTCCACCCCCGCAGCCGAACCTGCAGCAACCGAAATGACCAAGCCTGCTGAAAAGCCTGCCAAGGCCGAAAAGAAGGTCAGCAAGAAGGAAAAGAAAGCCAAGAAGGCCGAAGTGAAACCCGCTGAAGAAGCGGCTACTCCCGAAGCCAAGTAAGCCTTGGTAGCAAACAACGCCTGGCCTCCAAAACCAGGCGTTGCCCCATCAAAAGCAAGAAGCCCCCAATTTACCGGGGGCTTCTTGCTTTTTCATACGCGATTAGGCGCAAATTTTGGCCAAAGTTGACTTTAAGCCATCGCTTGGAAACGGGCAGGTATTTTCATTCAAACTGCTAGCACGACTTCGTTCGACTTGAAGGTAGCTAACACCTCGGCGCCAATTTCGAGCGGCTGCTCGCTCAGCGAGCGGGTCAGCACGGTGGCAGAGACCAAGCCGAGCAGTGTTTCGATGCGGACTTCGGAAAGCACTTTGTCTACGAGGATTTCAGAGACACGGCCGCGTAACTGATTACGGTTATTGACGGTGCCGAGCGTCGTCAATCGCTTTAGCACCAGGCCCTCCAGCCGGGCAAACGCCGGATCGCCATGCTCTCGGGGGCGCGAGAGGGAAACCGGTTCGTCGAAAGTGATCTGCCCCTCCTCCACCAATACCACACGATCGCCAAGGGCCACTGCCTC
>QKDJ01000048.1 GCA_003252145.1 Azovibrio restrictus | reverse complement strand
CCGCTTCTGCCGGGATTTCTCCTTCCCCGGCGGTCAGGGCAGCCATTGCACACCGGAGGTGCCCGGTTCCATCCATGAGGGAGGGGAGCTGGGTTACAGCCTTTCCCACGCCTTTGGCGCCGCCTTCGACAACCCAGATTTGCTGGTGACGGTGATGGTGGGGGACGGGGAGGCAGAAACCGGACCTTTGGCCACGGCCTGGCATTCCAACAAGTTCCTCAACCCGGCCCGGGACGGGGCGGTTCTGCCGGTCCTGCACCTGAACGGCTACAAGATCGCCAATCCCACCATTCTCGCCCGCATTCCCCGGGAGGAGTTGCTGGCCCTGTTCACCGGTTACGGTTGGGCGCCCAGGCTTGTTGAAGGTCATGAGCCGGAGGCCATGCATCGGGCCATGGCTCAGGCCATGGAAGAAAGCCTGGCGGAAATCCGTACCATCCAGCAGGCGGCGCGGGGCAGCGATGGCATACCCCAACGTCCCCGTTGGCCCATGATCATTCTGGTGACCCCCAAGGGCTGGACTGGTCCTACCATGGCCGACGGCCATCAGGTGGAAGGCACCTGGCGGGCGCATCAGGTGCCTCTGGCGGACCCGCGTCATAAGGAGGAAAACCGGAAGCTGCTGGAGGCTTGGCTACAGTCCTATGAGCCCGAGGCGCTGTTCACCTCAGACGGGCATCCCCAACTCCATTTGCAGGCCTTTGCTCCAGAAGGCAAGCGTCGCCTGGGTTGTACGCCCCACGCCAATGGGGGGCTACTGCGTCACCCCCTGGAGCGCCCGGATTGGCGAGGCTTTGCCGTGCCTTTTCCGGCGCCGGGCATGATGCGCCACAGCAATACGGACCCTCTGGGCCATTACCTGGCGCAACTGATTCAACGGAATCCGGACAATTTCCGCCTCTTTGGTCCGGATGAGACTGCTTCCAACAAACTGGGGGCCGTGTTCTCCGTTACCGGCAAGACCTGGATGGGGGAAGTGCGCCCCGAGGATGGGGACGGAGGGCATCTGGCCTCTGATGGCCGAGTCATGGAAATGCTCTCGGAGCACACCCTGGAAGGCTGGCTGGAGGGCTATCTGCTTACGGGGCGCCATGGTTTCCTGTCCACCTACGAAGCCTTCGCCCATGTGATCGACTCCATGTTCAACCAGCACGCCAAGTGGCTGGAAATGTGTCGGGACGTTTCCTGGCGGGCACCGGTATCGGCCCTGAACCTGCTCATCACCTCGACGGTGTGGCGCCAGGACCATAACGGCTTCACCCATCAGGACCCGGGCTTCCTCGATCTGGTGGTGAACAAGAGTCCGGCCGTGACCCGCATCTACCTGCCCCCCGACGCCAATTGCCTGCTGGCGGTGGCTGATCGCTGTCTGGCAGAAACGGATGTGATCAATGTGATCGTGGCCGACAAGCAGGCCCATCTCCAGTACCTGGACGGGGAAGCTGCTGCGCTGCACTGTGAGCGGGGTATCGGGTTGTGGGATTGGGCCAGCACCGACGACGAGGCGGGCACGGAGCCGGAGATCGTGCTGGCCGGTTGTGGTGATGTGGCTACCCAGGAAGCCCTGGCGGCGGATCAACTGCTGTTGCAGCATTTCCCCGATCTCAAGCTGCGCTTCGTCAATGTGGTGGACCTGTTCAAACTGGCGCCGGCGGAAGAGCATCCCCATGGTCTGTCGGATAGAGACTGGACCGGCCTGTTTACCGCCGACCGACCCATCGTCTTCAACTTCCACGGTTATCCCTGGCTGATCCACAGGCTGGCCTATCGGCGGCCCAATCACGCCAATCTGCATGTGCGGGGTTACAAGGAGCGAGGCAGTATTTCCACGCCCCTGGAGCTGGCCATCCAGAATCAGATCGACCGCTATTCCCTGGCTGTGGATGTGATCGACCGGGTGCCCCGGTTGGCGGTGGCAGGCGCCCATGTGCGCCAGAAACTGCTGGAACTGCGTCAGCAGGCCCTGGCTCATGCCCATCGGGAGGGTGTGGATGATGCCAACGTAACCGGTTGGACCTGGAGCGGGACTCCGTGATGGTTTGCCGACCGGGTTGCGGAGCCTGCTGCATTGCCCCTTCCATCTCATCATCCATTCCTGGAATGCCATCAGGAAAGGCCGCAGGACAGCGCTGTGTTCAATTGACTGTCGATAATCGTTGTCAGCTTTTTAATCATCCAGAACGGCCCACAGTCTGCAGTGGGCTGCTGCCTTCTGCCGAAATGTGTGGTCAGGACACAGAGACGGCTATGGATTGGCTATCGAGACTGGAGTGCGCCACGACTCCTCAATGACTTTCAAAATCAAACCGGCCAGATGAAACAAATGGGTTCCCGGCCTACTTTTAGCGGGTGATAAAATTGAGCTTTTGCCTATCATAGCCATGGATTCTATCCTGCTCCTCAAAGCCCTGATTCTCGGCATCGTCGAGGGGCTTACCGAATTTCTGCCCATCTCATCCACCGGGCACCTGATCGTTATCGGCAGCCTGCTGGATTACACGGACGAACAGAGCAAGGTCTTCAAGATTGTTATCCAGCTGGGGGCCATTCTGGCCGTGTGCTGGGATTTCCGCGAGCGTATCGGCAAGGCCCTGGGCGGGCTCACCTCGGACCCGGTGCAACAGCGTTTTGCCACTCTTCTGATCGTGGGATTCATGCCTGCAGCGGTGCTGGGTCTCCTGTTCCACAGCACCATCAAGGCCTACCTTTTCAATCCTTTGACGGTTGCCATGGCCCTGATTGCAGGGGGGGTGCTGATTCTCTACATTGAGAAACGCAATCACCAGCCCCGGGTGTCGAGTGTGGATGACATGGGGTGGAAGGATGCGCTCAAGGTGGGCTTTGCCCAGTCTGTGGCCATGTTCCCCGGTGTGTCCCGATCTGGAGCCACCATCATGGGGGGCATGATGTTCGGCCTGTCCCGCAAGGCAGCCACCGAGTTTTCCTTCTTCCTCGCCATCCCCACCATGTTTGCCGCCACGGTTTACGATGTGGCCAAGAACTGGCAGCTCCTGCATATGGCGGACCTGCCCGTGTTCGCAGTGGGGTTCGTGGCGGCCTTTGTGGCGGCCATGCTCACGGTCAAGGCCCTGCTGCGTTTTGTTTCCACCCATACCTTCGTCGGTTTTGCCTGGTACAGGATAATTTTTGGCGGGGTAGTCCTGCTCTCGATGTGGACTGATAGCATCCACTGGTCTGATTAATAAGGGTTAAGTCGTATAGGATTTACTTGCTGTAACGTTAAGAGTCATGCAGAATCGTTGCCCAACCCTTTTTGCGGTATGGGATTCCAATGAGTTTTTTAAGCAGAATCGCTGCCACCTTGTTGGTGGTAATAGTGACGATTTCTCCTGCTGATGCAGCATCTGATGGGGATAGTCTGGTATTCGCTATCCAGAAGTATCAGGTCGAGGGTAATACCCTTCTGGCGGCAGAGGAGGTTGAGACTACACTGTCACCTTTTGTGGGGCCAGAGCGTGGTTTTGGGGATATCCGTCGTGCTCAAGAAGCACTTCAGGCGCGTTATCAGACAGCTGGTCATGGTTTGGTGCAAGTGTTGCTGCCTGAGCAGGAGCTTCTACAGGGTATTGTTATTTTAAAAGTCCTGGAAAAACGAATTTCCAACGTAGAAATCCGTGGTGCCAGCTTTTTTGATGAAGATAATATTCGCGGGAGTGTTCCCGGCCTTCAGCCCGGGCTTCATGTGGTTCCTGATGCCGTATCTCGCTCACTTCGGGTGGCAAATGAAAATCCTGCCAAGCACTTGACAGTGCAATTGGAGCCTCAGAACGATGGCGTTAAGGCATTGGTACAGGTCGCTGATCAAAAGCCCTGGAAAATCGCTACCACTTTGGATAATACAGGAACAAGTGCTACGGGAAATACCCGCTTGGGGTTACTTTTCCAGCATGCAAATCTCTTTAACCGGGACCATGTGCTGTCCTTGCAGTACAGCACTTCTCCCG
>QKDJ01000223.1 GCA_003252145.1 Azovibrio restrictus | reverse complement strand
GTACGGGGCAGCACGCCGGAGCGCACGGAGATGGGACGCACGGTGCGGGTGTCGCGACCGTCGATACGGGGAGCGCCGGACAGGATGCGGCCGCGCACGATGGAGGCTTCCAGGGCGAAGAAGTAGTCGGCCACCACGCCTTCGTCGTAGGCGTTTTCGCCTTCGCACAGGGCGGCGATCACTTCAGCCTTGATTTCCTTGACCTGCTGGCTGCGGGTCTGCTTCACGGTGATGTTGTAGGCCTCTTCCAGCTTGGCCTTGGCCACGGCGTCCAGACGGGCCACCAGGGCCTCGTCCTTGGCGGGGGCCTGCCAGTCCCATTCGGGCTTGCCGGCTTCTTCCACCAGATCATTGATGGCGTTGATGGCAGCCTGCATTTGCTCGTGGCCGAACACCACAGCACCCAGCATCACTTCTTCGGACAGTTCCTGGGCTTCAGATTCCACCATCAGCACAGCGGATTCGGTACCGGCCACCACCAGGTCCAACTGGCTTTCCTTGATCTGGCTGGCGGAGGGGCACAGCACGTATTGGCCATTGAGGTAACCGACACGGGCAGCACCGATGGGGCCTGCGAAAGGCACGCCGGAGATGGCCAGGGCGGCAGAAGCGCCGATCATGGCGGGGATATCCGGATCAATTTCGGGATCCAGGGACAGCACGGTGCCCACGATCTGGACTTCGTTGTAGAAGCCTTCGGGGAACAGGGGACGGATGGGACGGTCGATCAGGCGGCAGGTCAGGATTTCCTTTTCGGAAGGACGGCCTTCGCGCTTGAAGAAGCCACCGGGGATACGGCCGGCAGCGTAAAACTTTTCCTGGTAATCAACGGTCAGGGGGAAGAAGTCCTGGCCGGGCTTGGCGGATTTCGCAGCCACCACGGTGACCAGCACCACGGTGTCGCCCATGCTCACAACGACAGCACCAGAGGCCTGGCGGGCGACTTCGCCGGTTTCCAGGGTCACCTGTTGTTCGCCATAGGCGAAAGTCTTTTTAACGACATTAAACATTAGTTTCCTTTCTTCTTTCTCAACTCAACATTTCGACATTTGCGCGCCGCATTCTACCTGACAGGCAAACAAAAAGAGCGGGCTGCTGATGCAGACCGCTCCTTGCGACGTCAGGGCCGAAAGGCCCTCAATGCCATTACTTACGCAGACCCAGGCGCTCAATCAGGCTGCGATAGGCGTTCAGATCCTTGCCCTTCAGGTAGTCCAGCAGCTTGCGGCGCTGGCTCACCATGCGCAGCAGACCACGACGGGAGTGGTGGTCCTTCTTGTGCTCCTTGAAGTGACCGGTCAGGTCATTGATGCGGGCGGTCAGCAGAGCAACCTGCACTTCGGAAGAACCGGTGTCGCCCTTGGCGCGTTGGAAGTCGGCAACAACCTGTGCCTTTTGTTCGGTAGTAATAGCCATTTCAAACTCTCTTTTCAGTGATACGGTGCAGCCCCAGTTTGATAGAGCCGTACCCGGTTTAGAAAATTCCATCCACCTAGGAGCGGAAGGAAGCGCGGAATTCTACCAGCGAAATCCGCCAGCCTCAAGCTTGCTGAGCATCGCCCCCCGCAATCAGGCGCTTGGGCCAGAGCCGGCCATCAGCGCGCAACATGCCAACCCCCAGCAAGCGCCCTGCCCCATACACCCGGGCCGTCTCGGTAATGCCTGTCGGCGCATCCACCGGGTTGCCATGGGCGAAACGGGAAACCTCCTCGGCCGTCAAAACCACCTCCGGCAGGGTATTGAGCAAGGTATCCACGGCCCCCAGATATTGCCCGCGCCCCGCTTCTTCCTGAGCCATCAGGGTTTCCAGGGTTACGGCCCTTTCTAGGCTCAAGGGGCCTACCTGGGTACGCCGCAGAGCCGTCAGATGGGCGCCGCAGCCCAGAGCCTTGCCTATATCCTCGGCCAGCACCCGGATATAGGTGCCTTTGCTGCAGCACACCCGCAGAGTGAAACTGGGCCCGTCCCAGGCCAGCAGTTCCAGGGCGTGAATGGTGATCTGCCGGGGCTGGCGCTCCACTTCCTTGCCCTCACGAGCCAGTTCATAGAGGGGACGCCCATCCCGCTTCAGGGCTGAATACATGGGAGGAATCTGCTGGATCTCCCCCATGAACCGGGGCAGAAGCTGACGCAGGTCCGCCTCGGTGCAGGATACGGGACGGGTTTCCAGCACCTGCCCCTCCCGGTCACCCGTATCCGTGGTGATGCCCAGCAGGACCTGGGCCTCGTAGGTTTTATCGGCGTCCAGCAGGTCGGCGGAAAACTTGGTGGCTTCCCCAAAACACAGGGGCAAAAGCCCGGTAGCCATGGGGTCCAGGGTACCCGTATGCCCCGCCTTGGCGGCCGAAAACAACCGCCGTGCCTTCTGCAGGGCATCGTTGGAGGTCATGCCGCCCGGTTTGTCGAGCAACAGGACCCCATCCACCTGTTTCCAGGTGCGCTTTTGCTGCATGAAAACCTACCGCTTAGTGACAGGTATGCTCTTCGCCATCCGCGCCATGCACGTGGCCGTGTTCCACTTCTTCGGCGCTGGCCGGACGCACGGCGGTCACGGTGCAGGTGAATACCAGGGCCGTGCCAGCCAGGGGATGATTGCCATCCAGCACCACTTTGTCGTCGGCAATGTCAGTCACCCGGTAAATGATGAATTCCTCATCGGAGGCATCGGCAGGAGCGCCTTCGAACTGCATGCCCACTTCCAGCTCCTTGGGGAAATCCTTACGAGGCTCGATCTGCACCAGATCCGCATCGTATTCGCCGAAGGCTTCGTCGGGCTGCAGCTTGATGGTTACGGTTTCGCCCACGGACTTGTCCTGCAGGGACTCTTCAATCTTGGGGAAAATGTCGTCGTAGCCACCATGCAGGTAAACCAGAGCATCGCGCCCTTCATCCACCACGGTGCCGTCCGGATCGGTCACGTTGTAATCCAGGGTAACGACAGTATTTTTAGCGACTTGCATGCTCATGATGGGATTCCTTGAAGAATGAAACCGGACGAGATCAGGAATTGGGGGAAATACCGGAGTGCACCGGCGCAATATTCCGCAACAAATTACTGACGCTGGCCGGCGGGAGCTTGGGGTATAAAGCGATGAACCGGGCCGATTCTAACATGTTCAATTTCTGACTTAAGGATGCACCATGACCCAGAAGCCTATACACCGTATTTCACGCCAACACCTGGGAGCCCTCCTGCTGGGCTGCTTGCTTGCACCAGCTACCTGGGCCGGAACCTTGATCGACCTGAATGTTGAAGCATCCCAGGCCGCCCCCAACGATTTGTTTCGCGCCACGGTTTTCGCCGAAAACTCCGGATCAAACCTCAAGACAGTGTCCAGCCGGACCAACGAACAAATGGCCGAAGCCACGCAAACCGGCAAGCGCTACAACCAGGTAAAGCTGCAAAGCGGCAGCACATCCACCTACCCTGTCTATGGCAAGGCTGGACGTATTGAGTCCTGGCGCATGCGCTCGGAACTGCAACTGGAAAGCAAGGATGCGGAAAAGCTGTCCGAGCTGCTGGGACAACTACAGGACAAGCTGGGGCTATCCAGCGTTCAATTCCTGCCCTCCCCGGAAACCCGGAAGCAGGCTGAAGAGAAGGCCATTCAAGCCGCCCTTGCAGCCTTCCAGGAACGTGCCGGACTCATTGCCCGCTCTTTAGGGAAAACCTATCGCATCAAACAGCTGAACGTCAGCAGCAATGGGCAATTCCAGCCCCCCATGATGTATCGCAAGGCCAGCAGCATGATGGCGGAAGCCGCAGCTCCGATGCCTATGGAGGCCGGGGAAAGCCAGATTCAGGTCAACGTTGGTGGGCAGATCGAACTGGCGGACTGAGCAGGCTCTGAATAAAAAGCCCAGGCCATGATCTGCAACAGATTATGGCTCGGACTTTTTTTCCGGCCGGGGAGGTAAAGGCGTGGCGCTGGGTGCTGCAGGATCCACGGGTTTTTCCGGGATGGGAACGAAAACCT
>QKDJ01000276.1 GCA_003252145.1 Azovibrio restrictus | reverse complement strand
ATTGGGCACCCCGTAATACTCGTCCCCGTAGTGGAATTCCGCGTATTCGGAAACCTGCTTGTCGGTTTCGTAATGGGAGGTCACGGGCTGTACTGGGGGCTGACCCACCACGTAGCGAAAGCCTGCGTGCTGGAAGAAGTGGCGGCGGAAGGCGTAGCGAGAGGCATGCAGGGCCTCGTTGCCGCAGGAAATCCAGTAGCCGCCCTTGAACAGGTTGTGGCGGTCGTCATAGGTAGGGGTGGTGAAGTCGTCGTACCAGGGATGCACCTGAAACCCGTCGAAGGGGTAGATGGGGGTTTCAGTCCATTGCCAGACATTGCCGGTCACGTCGAAGAGGGGCCCTTGGGGGAACTCGGTGACCGGGCAGGAGGAGGCGTAATGGTCCAGATGTACATTGGCGGCGGCCTTTCCTGGGCCGGGCTCATTTACACCGGAAATGGCCAGCAGCCGGTACCATTCGTCTTCCGTGGGCAGGCGCACCGGCTGGCCGGTGACTTCCGCCTGCCAGCGGCACCAGGCTCGGGCTTCGTGGCAGTTTGTTTCCGCGGGCCAGTCCCAGGCCATGGGCACTTCCTCGGCCAGCAGGCGCAGGCGCCAGCCCTCCTCGGTTTTCACCCAGAAGCTGGGGTGCCGGGCCTGGGCGAAGTTACGCCAGGCCAGACCTTCTTCGTCCCAGTACGCATCCTTTTGGTAGCCGCCTGCCTCCATGAAGGCCAGGAATTCCCCATTGCTCACCAGTTGCCGGCTGGCCTGGAAGGCAGGGATTTCGGCGGTGTGGTGGCCGTATTCGTTGTCCCAACCGTAATGGTCATCAGCGAAGGGCTTGCCGATCTGCACTTGGCCGGCGGGAATTTCCACCAGAGCATTGGCCGGGGAGGGGCCGCTCTTGCGACAGGGAGCCCAGTCGGGCAGGGGACGGAGATATTTCAGGTCATGCTGGCGCATGAGCACCGAGGAGGTTTCCAGGTGGATGCGCTCGTGCTCGATGCCCATGAGGATGGCCCACCAGGGATTGGCCCAATCCAGGGGCAGGGTTAGCGGAGCCTCACGGATGATGCGATCCAGGGTACTGCGCACCTGGTCCCGGTAGGCCTGCACCTCGGCTACCGTGGGCCAGTCGTAGTGGGCCTCGTTCAGGTCGTCCCAGCTCATTTCATCCACGCCAATGGCGAACATGGATTCGAAGCGGGGGTTGAGGCGCTGGCTCACCAGCCCGGCCAGGGTCAGCTTGTTGATGAAGAAGGTGGCCGTATGGCCAAAATAGAAGATCAGCGGATGGCGTAGGCTGATGGGTTTGACCCTGTAGGCTTCTTCGCAGGTGAGATGCCGGAACAGGTCTTCGTACCGGTCATAGGTGGCGTGGAAGTAGGCCAGGATTTCTTCCCGCAACTGTTCGGGTGTCTTGCCGCTCAGGCATGGGCTGCGGGGGAAGATTGCGCTATGGGCTTGGGCCATGGAAAGTCCTCGGTGCCGGGAGGATAAGGATGGTTTCCCCGTCAGCCCCTGTCAAGTTGGTGAATGATGTCCTGAGGAATGAAGGCTCAGGGGAGGCAGGGTGTCCGGGTCGATGATTTCATCCAGATCCTGGGCCAGGGTGATGGGGATGGCTGGAGCCTGCAGCATCTCCTGCACGAAGCCGGGCAGGGCCAGCAGGCCCTGGTGGGTGGCGCCGTTGTAGAGCTGCAGGTGGGTCAGCCCCCGTTGGGCAATGCGGGCATCCACGGTTGCCGCATCCAGGGCAGCCGGGTCGTGGGTTCCGTCGCTGGCAATGCCGAAGGCCCAGAGGGTGCCGTACAGGGGTACGTAACCCAGGGCGGGCCGTACCAGGGGAAAGGCGGTTTTCAGGGAGGCCACGATGCGCCCCAGAGTGCGGGGCCGGTGAATGGGGGATTGCAGGTGCAGGGACATGAGGCCGCCCGGACGCAAGGCGCGCCGGCAGGCCTGGTAGAACTCGGCGGTGTAGAGGGCCTGGGCCGGGCCGAAGGGGTCAGTGAGATCCAGAATGATCAGGTCCCATTCCCCTCGGCTGGCTTCGATCAGGGCCTTACCGTCGCCCACGCGGATTTCCAGGCGAGGGTCCTCGAAAGCGCCCCGGTGGATGGTGGGCAGCCATTCCTTGCATACCTGGATGACCACCGGGTCCAGCTCGGCCAGCACCACACGGGCGACCGAAGGATGCTTGAGCACCTCCTCGGCCATGCCCCCGTCGCCCCCGCCGATGATCAGCACCCGCTCCGGATGTTCGTGGGCCAGGGCGGGCAGATGGGCCATGGGTTCGTGATAGAAGAACTCATCTTTTTCCGAGGTCATGAAGCAGCCGTCGATACGCAGCAGACGACCGAACTGGGGGGTATTGCAGACCTCGATGGTCTGGTAGGGGGAGCAGCGGCTGACCAGGGTTTCGGCGGTCTTCAGGTAAAAGCCGAAGTCCCCGTTCAATTGCTCAATGGCGTAGCCGGTGGTGCTGTGATCTGCCATGTCAGGCCCGGTCCACCCGGTGCAGGTGGGGGTCGGCCGGGTTGAAGGCCTGGAGCAGTGCGTCGAACAGCAGCTGGGCCTTGGCCCGGTTGTCCGCCGTGTAATTGCAGACGTACACATCCAGGGTCACATAGCCTTCTTCCGGCCAGGTGTGCAGGGACATGTGGGATTCGGCCAGCACCACCATGCCGGTGACGCCACCCTCATCGCCAAAGCTGTGGAACAGGTTGCCCACGGCGGTGAGGCCAGCCTTGGCCACCAGCTGGGTACAGAAGTTGGCCAGATAACGGTCATCCAGCATCAGGCGGCTGTCGCAGCGGCACTCATACAGATCGCCGATCAGATGCAGGCCGGTGGCCTGGCGGCGGGGGGCTTGTTTTCCTGGAGGTAGCGGCGTAGCCACGTTTTCCATCTCGGACATAGGCAGTCAGTTTCCGCTACGGCATGTACCGGGGGCGGAGCGTAAGGGTGGAAAAGTCGAGCATTTTAACATTTCTGCAAATTTAAATAGACCCTTGGAATGGATTGGGGCTTTGTGCTGCATTTTCCGTCCATTTCCGGCACCTGGGGCGGCTGCTAGAATGCGCGCCTTTCCCCTGTGTTTCCCATCATGCCCGAGCTTTCTCCCTCCACCCTGGTTCTCGCCCCCATGGAAGGCCTGGCCGACCATGAAATGCGCGAAGTCCTCACGGGTCTGGGGGGCTTCGACTGGGGTATTTGCCAGTTTGTACGGGTCTCGGGCAGTGTGCTGCCCCGGCGTACTTACAAGCGCATTTGCCCGGAGCTGGAGCAGGGTAGCCGTACCTTGGCGGGCACTCCCATCCGGGTGCAGTTGATGGGGGCGGACCCCACCTGTCTGGCAGACAATGCCGAACGGCTGGTGACCCTGAATCCGGCGGGCATCGACCTGAATTTCGGTTGTCCGGCCCCCATGGTCAATCGCCATCGGGGCGGCGCGGTGCTGCTGGACGAGCCGGAACTGCTGCATGCCATCATCCAGGCCGTGCGCCCCCGCATTCCCGCCCATATTCCCTTCACGGCCAAGATGCGCCTGGGGGTGAAGGACACCAGCCGGGCCCTGGAATGCGCCCAGGCCTTTGCCTCCGGTGGCGTGGATGCCCTGATTGTCCATGGCCGTACCAAGATGGAAGGCTATCGCCCCCCCGCCCACTGGAACTGGATTGCCCGGATTCGGGAGTCGGTCAGCGTGCCGGTGGTGGCCAATGGGGAGGTGTGGACCGTGGCCGATTACCAGGCCATTCGTGCCGAAAGCGGTTGCGATCAGGTGATGCTGGGCAGGGGTGCCGTGGCCGACCCGCTCCTGGCCCGGCGTATCAAGGGCCTGCCCGATCAGGGCTGGGCCGACCTGCTGCCCGCCATCGGCTGGTACTGGGATCTGGTCTGTCAGCGGGTGCTGCCCGTTCATGCCCCGGGGCGCATCAAGCAGTGGTTTGCCCTGTTGCGCCGCAACTACCCGGAAGCCGAGGCTCTTTATGGCCGC
>QKDJ01000128.1 GCA_003252145.1 Azovibrio restrictus | reverse complement strand
AAGGATCATCTGGAAGACAATGCCTGGGTGTGGCACAACATTCCGGTCGGGCCTTTCGGCAGGCATCCGGATTTTGTGGCTTTGCATCCCGAGCAGGGCATTGTGGTGTTGGAGGTGAAGGACTGGCGGCTGGAGTCGATAGCCACTGTCACCAGCAAGCAGGTCGAGCTGATGACGGACCGGGGCAGTGTGCTGACGGACAACCCCTTCGAGCAGGTGCGCCACTACATGTTCAATGTGGTGGATACCCTGAAGCGCGATTCGCTGCTGGTGAACGAAAGTGGCAGTTTCAAGGGCAAGCCGGTTTTCTCGTTCGGGTACGGGGTGGCCTTCACCAACATTACCCGCAAGCAGTTTGAGCAGACCGATTTGCGCGAGGTATTGCCTCCAGAGCGCTGCATCTTCCGTGACGAGATGACGGAGAAGGTGGATGCCGATGACTTTCGTGAGCGGGTCTGGCGCATGGTGTCGCCTCGCATTGGGCCGGCTTTGTCCTTGCCGCAGATCGACCGGGTGCGCGCGCTGCTGTTCCCTGAGATTCGCGTTACCCAGCTTGCCCTGCCGTTTGATGAGCCTTCAGCGAATACTTCCCCTGGCGATGACCGCTTGCTGGCGGTGATGGACATGCAGCAGGAGTTGCTGGCGCGCAGCATGGGTGAAGGACATCGCATCGTGCGTGGTGTAGCTGGCTCCGGCAAGACGCTGATCCTGGCCTTCCGGGCCGAGCAGATCGCTCGGGCTGCAAGCCGCCCGGTGTTGCTGTTGAGTTACGCGAATGGTATCTCGGGGCGGTTGGAGAACGCGATGCAGGACAGGGGGGTGGAGGACAAGGTGGTCACTTCCACCTTCCATTCCTGGTGCTGGAAAATGCTCCGTACTTACGGCCTGCCGATACCTACCGAGAAGGAGTTTCCCGACTTTGCCCAGCGGCTCGCCGCCAATGTGAAGGCTGTGCTTGATGCTGCTGAACGGGGTCTGATTCCCGGCGGGCAGTACGACGCGGTGCTGATCGACGAGGCCCATGATTTCGAGCCGGAATGGCTGGCCCTGGCGGCGAAGATGGTGAACCCAGATACCAAGGCGCTGATGATTGTGTACGACGATGCACAAGCCATCTACAAGGGGCGGACGCGCCCGGTGTGGAAGCAGCTTGGCATCGAGGCTGCTGGGCGTACGACAGTGCTCAAGGTCAACTACCGCAACACGGCCCAGATCCTGCGCTTCGCACGCAAGTTTGCCGCAGATGTGATCGGTGCCCCGGGCCTTTGCGCCGGTGATGAGAGCGCGATCCTGATGCCGGAAGACGGCGGGCGCGACGGGGTGGAGCCGGTGGTGCGCCAGTGCGTAAGCTATGAGGGCGAAGGTCATGGGATTGCCGAATGGCTGCTTGGCCGCAAGGCTGCCGGCTACCAATGGGGGCAGATGGCGGTGCTCTATCCCCGGCATTTCATTGGCGATCGCTTCGAAAAAATACTGACCAAGCACGGCATACCGGTGGATGTGGCCAAGGTGCATCAGAATCGTGTGCAGAGCGAGCGGGACGCGGTGCGGCTGCTCTCCATGCATAACGCCAAGGGGCTGGAATTCCCTTGTGTCGCCATTGGTGGCTTGGGTGAGTTGAAGAAGGCTGAGGATATTGAGGACGATGTGCGTCTGACCTACGTCGCCATTACCCGTGCCACCCACGAGGCGTTCATCACTTATTCAAAATTATCGGAACTGGTGGGGCGTCTGGTGGTGTAGCTTACTGGCGAGTCTTGCGGCACTACCGGATGGTCAGCCAACTGATCCCCCCAGTACCAAACCATTCCGTCAGGCAGCACAGGGTTCTGCAATGGGTGAGGCACTGACTTCTTGACCATGGCACTACCCGGCGGACATACTTCCGGCCCCGGATTGTTCCCCAACCTTTGACCCCGAGTTCCCATGGCTGCTTCCAAAAACCGTATTGATTGGTCTCTTTTCTGTTTGCGTCTTGCCGTGGGTGGTATGGCTTTTTTGGCTGGCCTGGAGCCCCTGATGCGAGCACCTTTTCCCGCAAGTATCCATAGTGCGGTGCCCTGGCTGCTGCACATCACAGAAATGCTGTGCGGGGTGCTGATGGTGCTGGGTTTGTGGATGGGGCCGGCCAGCATCATTCTGGCGCTGATCATCGGAGTGCCTCTGGCGCTGGCCTGGGCCCAGGGGGCGCCGGTATTTGGCAATCTGCACGGCCTGTTCCTGTTGCTGGTGGCCCTGGCTTCAGCCCTGGGCGGTGCCGGCAAGTGGGCGCTGGGACGCAACTGAGCCTTGGTCGGGAAAGCTCCGGTGGCTGAAGGTTTCTCCGTTTATCTGGCGGGCTATCCCCAGGAACTGGTGGATAGGGTGCAAGGGCTCCATGGCCAGAGCCGGTTGCTGCCCTGGCTCCAGGAGCAATACCCGGAAGCCCATCAGGTGCGTACCGACCGGGCTCTCTATGACTATGTGCAGGATATGCGCGCCCGTTATCTGCGTAATGGGGCGCCCGTGGATAAGGTCTTGTACGACAGCCGCCTGCGGGTGTTGCAGCAGGCTTTGGGAACTCATACCCGGGTGGCCCGGGTTCAGGGCAGCAAACTGAAGACTCGCCGGGAAATTCGTATTGGTACCCAGTTTCGGCAGATGCCCGAGGCTTTCCTGCGCATGATCGTGGTTCATGAACTGGCGCATCTGAAGGAAATGAACCACGACAAGGCCTTCTATCAGCTCTGTCAGCATATGGAGCCGGATTATCCCCAGCTGGAATTCCATGCCCGTATTTATCTGGGGCATCTGGATCAGGGAGGGGAGCCTCTTTGGAGCACAGGGGCTGGTTGAATTGAGGCTTGGTAAGCAGAATGTTCTGCTCACCGGCTGTCTTTGTAGTCGGGGAAAAAGGCACGATTTCAGCGGGTTTGCAGGGGTTCCGTGCTCACGGTTACACTGCTGAAAACCCCAACGAAATCAATAAATGACAAAAAAATTATTCATGCCTGCAGCCCTAGGTATGGCGCTGCGTCGGGCCATGAAAGTGCTGTTGCTCGGGGGCCTTCTTCTGTCGGTGGTGCCGAGTGCCCAGGCCGATACCCTTGGAGATGTGCGGGCTCGTCAGGATTTACGCTGCGGTGTGTTTCCGGATGATCCCGGGCGGAGTGCCATCGACAAGGACGGCCACTGGGCCGGATTCTATGTGGACTTCTGCCGTGCCTTGGCGGCCGCTGTATTGGGTAATCCCGATTATGTGACCTATGTGGAGGTCGGGCCCGATACCCGTTTTTCCTCCCTGGTGGATAAGCGCACGGACGTGGTCATGTACAGCACCACCTGGACCCTGGGGCGGGAAGCCAAATTCAAGGTGGATTTCCCGGCGGTATATCTTTTTGATGGCCAGGGCTTCATGGTGCGTAAGCAGTCTGGCATCCGCAGCTTTGCAGATCTGAATGGCAAGAGCGTTTGCGTGACGGCCAACACCACCACCCATGCCAATCTCCTGCAATTGATCCGGCAGCGGGGTTACAACACCCGGGTGGTGCTGGCCAATGGAGATGCCTTTTTTCGTGGCAGCTGTGATGCCTACACCGCTGATGCCATGAATCTGGCTGCAAATCGTGCCCATCGTGCAGATGCCCCCCAGGCGTACGACATTCTTTCCGAGCGCTTTTCCCGGGAGCCTATCGGTCCCATGGTTAGAGATGATGATGGGCGTTGGAGTCGGGTCGTGGGGAGCGTGGTAAATGCCCTGATCCTGGCCGAGGAACTGGGCGTGACGGCGGAAAACGCAAAGGACCTGAAGGCTGACCCATCCAGTGAATTGGGGAGCCTTCTGCAAGGCAGCCCGATTTTTTCCGGACTGGGACTGGAGGGGCCCTGGGCCATACGTGCAGTCCTGGCGGTAGGGAATTACGGACAGATTTATGACCGGAATTTTGGTCCCGGTACCCCGATACGCTCCCCTGTTTCGTTGATGATGCCCCTTCCTTCCGCTCAGGCCTCTGTGGGGCCCTGGTACAAGCGCATTTCCTTTCAGCTGATTGCCTTGCTGTGCAGCCTGTTTGTGATTGCCATGACCTCGGTGGTTCTGGTGGCTGTCATCCTTTGGCACCACGAAGAGGCCATCCAGCGCCTTTTTTCCGGGCGCTTTGAACAGGCCATGGCTGCCGGGGAACTGGCGCGTGATGCGGAGGTGCTCAATGCGCAAATTTTCGAGCGCATGCTGAGTGGGCGTAACAGCCACGTGGATGGGCATCCGGCAATTCAGAACCAGATGGCCATCTTCAAGAACAGCCGCGACAAACTGGCGGCTCTGGGCGGGAATGAGGCCCTGGCGGATATCGACCTTTTGCAGGCTGACTATTTCCGTCGGGTGCAGGCCCTGGAAGCCCGCTTTCAGACCGAAGATGAACGGGAACTGCGGCGTAGCGCCCAGACCGGTGAATTGCTGGAAATTATTCGTGCCCTCAATGATCCTAAGATCGTGGCCGGTCAGCCTTCCCTGGCGGGCTCCATGCAAATGCTGGCAGGCCGGATTTCCAGTTGTCTGGTCGTGACGGCACCGGGACAGATTCAGGCCCTTGAGACTTCTACCAAATCCTTGCTGGAGACCATTCGCCGGGCCCGGAAGGGTGCAGGAGGGGAGTTGCCGACCCTGAGTGAACGATTGGAACAGCTGTCTGATCAGGTCTTTACCCAGCGCAATGCTGATCTGCTGGAAGAGCGAGTGGCCCTGGCCGAAGCCAGGGAAATGCGGGTCAGCGCCCAGCGCCTGGCCGGGGCTGCCTATAGCCACTACCTGACTTTGCGCCAGGGGCTCCAGGCGGAAATGGAGCAGCAGGCAGCAACGGTGCAGCGCACCCTGGAAGCAGTCGCCTGGTTTGCCGGATTTGCCTTTCTCGTAAGTCTGGCGGCGGTGCTGTACATCGTCCGCCATGTGGGTGCGCGCCTGCGGCAGCTGAACCTGTCCATGACGGCTCATGTTTCTGGTCAGCGCATTCCCATCCCTGTGCAGGGGCAGGATGAGATTGCCGAAATGGGCAAGGCCTTCCAGATTTTTGTCAGTGCCCACGATCAAGCCGAGGCGGAGCAGGCTCAGCATCGGGAAATGCTGGCGAAGGCAGCAATTACCGATAGCCTGAGCGGCCTACCCAATCGCCGGGGATTTGATGAGGCCTTCGAGCGGGAGTGGCGGCGTTGCGCCCGAGCAGGTCTGCCCTTGGCCATCGTCATGGCGGATATCGATTTCTTCAAGGCATACAACGACCATTACGGTCATTTGCTGGGGGATCAGTGTATTGCCCTGGTGTCCCAGGTCATGCGCGACGCCTTTAACCGTGCGGGAGACTATCCGGCGCGTTATGGGGGTGAGGAGTTTGTGTGCATCCTGCCGGATACGGATTTGGCAGGGGCCAACTGTGTGGCGGAGCGTTTCCGTTTGGCCGTGGAAAATGCCGGTCAGCCCCATGAGGCATCGTCCATTGCAGCCTGCGTAACCGTCAGTGTGGGGGTGGCCTGCGTTCGTCCGGTGCAGGACGGTTCGGCCTATGCGCTACTCAATCAGGCCGATGAAGCCCTCTACCGGGCCAAGGCAGCCGGGCGCAACCAGGTGGTGGTTACGCCCGAGGAGAGCGCTCAGGCTGCGGCTGCGTCCGGTAGCAAGGCTGCGACTACCGATGCGCCAATGCCATCTTCCGGGTCCATGGCTTGAAGCACTTCCAGGGCCTGGGCCGATGTGGCCGTATCGCCCTGGCGCAGGTGGATGAAACTGAAGGCTTTCAGGGCCATCAGGGCGTTACGGTAACTGCTGTCCTGCAGGCGGTCCCGGGCCGGTTGCCAGTTTCGCCAATCCTCGGGTAACTCTCCCTGGCGGGCGGCTACGGTGAGCCAATCCTTGGTGACGCGCGCAGCTTCCGTAAATTTTCGCTGGCGGTTGTAATGCTTGGCCAGGCAGCGATAGGGTTCCAGGGCTTCCGGGTCCAGGGCCTGGGCTGCAAGAAAGCGCTGTTCAGCTGTTTCAGGATCACTGAAGTGGACATTGATGCCTTGCTGCAACAGCAGGGCGATGGCGGGGGGCAAGGCTTCCAGATGGGGGAAATCTTCGCTGGGACGATGAGCTTCCATGTCCTGCTCCTGTTATGAGTGTGTTGGGGAAAACCGATCTTAGGCGCAAAAAAGAATATTGTCCCTGCTGCCTGGATGGTTTTTCGCAGGCGTCGTTAAAATTGAGGCCTTCTGATACGGGGACTATTCCATGAAGTTCTACATGACGCCCGGCTCCTGCTCCACAGGTATACATATCCTGCTGGAAGAGATCGGCAAGCCCTTCGAGGTGTATCTGGTCAATTTGCTGGCTGGCGATCAGCGCAAGCCCGAGTTTCTGGCCATGAATCCCAAGGGCACGATTCCCGTGCTGGTCCGGGACGATGGTTCCGTGCTCAGCGAGTTCCAGGCTATCGCCTACTGGCTGGCCCGGGCCTTTCCCAAGGCCCGCCTGCTGCCCGAGGACGAGGAACAGGTGGTGCGGGTCATCGAGCACATGGGCTACGTGACGGCCACTCTGCACGGCCAGGGTTTCGCCCGCATTTTCACCACGGACACCTTTACCCCCAATCCGGAGGATTACCCGGCGGTTCTGGCCAAGGGACGGGAGCTGGTGGAGCAGGGATTTCAGGTCATGGAAGACCGTCTGGGAGACGGCTGGCTGGTGGGGGAGCGTTTCTCCATCGCCGACGCGGCCCTGTTCTACGTGGAATTCTGGGCCAGCCGTAGCGACATCAAGTTGCCGCCCCGCTGCCAGGCCCATTTCGAGCGCATGCTGCAGCGCCCTGCCGTGCGTCAGGTGCTGGCGGAAGAGGGCTACCGGGTTTAGTTCCCGGTGGGCGTGTGGCCCATGGGGGGAAGTCTGGCGTTAAGATGCCCAGATTCCTTTCCGGAGTTCGATCATGGCCCTCATCCACAAAACTCCCGCCCAATGGCAGGCCTTCCTGTCCCCCGAGGCTTACGCCGTGCTGTTCGGGGAACAGACGGAATGTTCCTTTTCCAGCCCCTTGTACGAGGAAAAACGCCAGGGGACCTTCGTCTGTGCCGCCTGTCAT
>QKDJ01000267.1 GCA_003252145.1 Azovibrio restrictus | reverse complement strand
AGGTCTTCATCTGCCCGGGGGGGAGTTCTGCCACCCAGACCTTGTGCCGGGTCTCGAAGTCCTCACGCAGTTGCTGGCTCTTCTTGTACATGGCAGGCAGTTCATCCGGCGTGGCCCGCATCATTTCCAGGGTGACCAGATAGGCCTCGATCAGGTATTCCGGGGGAGGCAGGATGTCGGCGATCAAATCCTTGCCCTGGACTACCCGCTTGTAGATGGGGCCATTGACCTGAACCTTGCCCAGACCGTTGAAAACCGTGAGCCCGGCAATGGCAAAACTGATGAGAAAAGCGACCATGAGCAGGCGCAACTGGTTCGTCACACTCATGCCCAGCACATGGCGTAGCAGATTCAGGTGCCGAAGGGGAGACTTGCTGACCAATTGGCCCCCATCCAGCCTGACGTTGGCGGTGCCCGCCGCCAGTTGCCGGTAAAGGTTTTCGGCGGCCAGGATCTGTTCCCGGGAAGGCTTGGTTCGCATGGAGGTGTAACCTACCACCTGCCCGTCTTCCTCCATGGGAGCCACATGGGCCATGACCCAGTAGTGATCACCATTCTTGCAGCGGTTCTTGACCAGGCCGTTCCAGGGCTTGCCTTTTTTCAAGGTGGCCCACAAGTCGGCAAAGGCCACGGCGGGCATGTCCGGGTGGCGCACGATGTTGTGGGGTTTTCCCAGCAACTCGCTTTCACTGAAACCGGAAATTCGGACGAAATCCGAATTCACGTAGGTAATGCAACCCTTGAGATCTGTCTTGGAGACGATGGTGGTGGCATCGTCCATCTGAACTTCCCGTCCGGTGACAGCTTGATTGGCGCTCATTGGGGGAATCCTGGAAAAGAGAAATGATGGCGTCGGTATTTATTAGGAGTAAACCCGACAAATATGACGATTTCTCTGCTGGAAAGCAAGAATCCCGCCTATTTTTTGCCATTCAAATGCTTTTCCAGGGCTTGGCCAGCCCAGTGGGGTGGGGTCAGCTTTCGCTACGGCGGGCCTGTTGCCATGCGATGACGGCTTGGCCGGAATGGGCCAGGATGGCCTGGTAACGATCCTGGGGCAGGGCCTGACGTAGGGAAGCGAACAACTGCTGGGTGCCCGTCTGGGCCAGGGGTGTGGCTTCCGGATCGCTGAGCAGGCGAATCTGGATATGGGCCAGGGCATCGGCCATCAGGCGCCAGCCCAGGGTGGGCATGTGGGTATTCAGGGCAAGCATCAGATTGCCCAGGGTCTGGAGGATGGGTTCTGCTGCGGCTTCATTGTCGCAGGCGCTCATGGCATGCCAGAGGGACAAATGCAGCTGACGCCGGAGTTCGATCTTGAAGTCGATGGCATCGGCTTCCTGCTCGCCCAGGTGGCTGAAAAACTGCTGGAAACGTGCTTCAGCCGTGCTGTCCAGGGCCGTGCGCAGGGCACCGATCAAATGACTCAGGGCGGGAATGGCCGTGAGCCCAAAGGCCTGGCTGTAGGCAAGGCCCCATTGATCCAGTCCAGTCACCAACAGGGCCAGACGCAGGGACTTGGCTGCCTCGTTTTCCCCGGCTTGGCTCCAGTTGCTACATTGGTTTTCCAGGGCCTTGAGGTCTAGATCAGTGCTGGTGTCGGCAGAGGCCTGAAACAGATGGGCGAAGAGTTCCTGGGCCATGCGGGCTGCCAGGCGCTGGGTTTCGGGGCTGGCCATGGAGGCGAGTTGATCAGTGAAAACCGGGGCTTCTGTTTGCATGGGAAAAGAGGGCGGCGCTGATGGGCCAGAATCCAGGGGGGGCAATTGTAGCGGACCCTGGCCACCCCCGGAAATGCACGACCCGGCTCAGGTCAGGTTGCCCGGTTGTCCGCTCACTTCTCGCCGCAGGATTTGGAGGAGTATGGTGCCAACGCCCATGACCCCGGCGGCGATGATCAAGGCCCCGTGATAGCTGCCGGTGGCCGTGGCGATGTAGCCCGCCATGGCCGGTGCGGCGATTTGGGCCACCCCGTAACTCAAGGTCAGGCGGGCCATGGCCTTGGCTGGGTTTTCAGGGAAGCAGCGCCCGATCAGGGTCAGGGTCAGGCTCACAATGCCGACAAAGGTACCGCCATAGAGTACGGCACTGAACAGATTCAGGGCGGTGCTGTCGCTCAGGGCGGGCAGCAGAATGGAGATGATCTGCAGGATATAGCCCAGCATCAGCGCAGGAATCTGTCCCATGGCACTGGCGATGCGGTCCCAGAGAAAACTGGAAGGCACGGCAGCCAGGCCTACGATGACCCAAACCCAGCCTCCCTTGCCTGCCAGCATGGGCAGTTTTTCCAGAATGGCCACGATAAAGGTGGCACTGATCACATAGCCGAAGCCGGCGCAGAAATAGGCGCCGATCAGCAAGGTCATCCAGCGGCGGGAAGGCGTTGTTGTCTTGGCCTTGCTGGCTCCGGCCTGGGTGCTGGCTGGGGCGGGCAGCCAGCACCAGGCCGGCAGGAAAAAGGCGGCGCCCAATAGCCCCAGCCCCATCCATTGATGCTCCCAATGGAGATGCCCCACCATGGCGGCCACGGCGAGTCCGGAAACCACGATGCCCAGGCCCAGGCCGGTGAAGTGCAGGCCCAGCTCCGGGCGGTGCCCTTGGCGGATCAGCCAGTTGAGTACCAGACCCGAGGCCAGCAGCAGACCGGCCGTGCTGGAAAGACCGGAGACGAAGCGCAGGGCGCTCCAGAGGGTGGTGTCGGTGGTCAGCCCCATGGCTCCGGTGCTGAGTACCGCCACCACCAAGCCAACCCGGTAGAGCAGGAACTTGCGCCTCAGGTCGCTGATTGCCGTGGCAATCAGGGCACCGGCGATGTAGCCCATGTAATTGAAGGTGGCCAGCCAGCCCCCGGCCAGGTGCGAAAGCCCCGCCTCGTCGCGCATGATGGGGAGCATGGGAGTGTAGGCAAAGCGGGCGAGCCCCACCGTGAGGATCAGGGCACAGACGCCAGCCAGGATGACCCGGTAACGTTGGGCATTCTGCGAGGAGGAGAGGGTGGTGCTGGTCATGGATGTTCCGCCGGGGCTGATAAGTTGTCGTGCTGGTATGAGGTCCCATAGTAGTTAGGGGCCTTGTGCCTTGCCATCCATCGTGTGTCAAAATGTGTCGATGAAAAGACAGGTTTTGGAGTGAGGCATGTTTCCGAGTGAAGGCTGGCATGTAATTGATGTTCCAGAACTGGAAAAGTTGCCCAAACCCATTGCGCCACGTTCCCAGAATCTGGCCCCCCGGGAAGTTTTTCCCCTCCACAAACATCCCTGGAACCAGTTCGTCTATGCCACCTCCGGCACCCTGGTGGTGACGGTGGCAGACAGTTGGTACGTGATCACTCCAGAGCAGGCCATCTGGGTGCCCACGGGGGTGATGCACACCACCGGGGCACTGAATGGGGCGGAATTTCGCAATCTGTATGTGGAGGATGTACCGGGCCAGGACATGCCCGGCGAATGCACGGTATTTGCCGTTACCCCCTTGCTGCGGGCCCTGATTGTGGAGCTGGAGGCGGTCAGCGCCAGACAGGAGGATGAGGCCTATCTGGATCAACTGATCAGCCTGACTTTTCTCCAGTTGCAGCGCCTGCCCATCCAGGACTTTCATCTACCCTGGCCCGAAAGCCCCATGCTGCAACAGGTCTGCCAGGCCCTGCACGCCAGTCCGGCGGATTCCCGCAGCATCGAGGATTGGGGGCGGGAATTAGGGGCATCCCCTCGTACCCTGGCCCGGCGCTTTGAACGGGAACTGGGGATCAGTCTGCGAGAATGGCGTCATCGCCTGCGCCTGTTTCTGGCCCTGGAATGGCTGTGCGCCGGACGCAGTGTCACTGAAATCGCCCTGGACCTGGGCTACGCCTCGCCCTCAGCCTTTTCCTACATGTTCCGCCAGCAAATGGGCTGTACGCCTTCTGAATGGCGCGGGGGCTGATTACTTAAAGCAGAGCTGGTTGCATGAGTTAAAGGCGCCTTATCGGCCATAGCTGACGTTCGCCTAAGGTTTCGTGAA
>QKDJ01000004.1 GCA_003252145.1 Azovibrio restrictus | reverse complement strand
CTCGGTAACTAGCTGGGAAAAATCAATGGAGTCGTTGTGAGGAGGGCTGCTCAGGGGGTCCAGGCGTGCCAGGCGCAAGAGTTGTTCGACCAGGCGGCTGGCACGATCCACGCCTACCTCGATCTGCTTCAGGGCATGCTCTCTAATGGGGACTTCTCCGCTTGCCAGGGCCACCTGAGTCTGAACCTTGAGCGCTGCCAGGGGCGTGCGCAACTCATGGGCTGCATCGGCAGTGAAGCGTCGTTCGTTTTCCAGGGCCCGGGTAACGCGTTGGAACAGGTGATTGATGGCATTGACCAGGGGCCGGGCCTCTGTGGGCACTTCCTTGCTGGTCAGGGGGGATAGATTGTCCGGGTTTAGTTCGGCAACCTCTCCAGCCAGCCTATCCAGTGGATTTAGGGTGCTGGTGATCGAGAAATAAATGATCAGGATCAGGGCGGGAACCACCATGAAAAGGGGAAAAATTGTTTGTGTGGCTACTTCGAAGGCAGCTCGATCACGTAGGTGAATTGCTTCTGCGACCTGGACGCGATACCGCCCATCCAGGGAGACAACATTCAGTAGGCGCCAGGATTCACTGTGTCGGATGATGTTGCTGTAGCCCGGTATGCCAAGGATAGGAAAGTCGGGTGCGTCGGGGGAGCGGGCCAGGATGGTTCCATTGCCCAGGCCGATTTGGAATTCGAGAGGTGGTTCGTAGACGTTGTTATCGGCACCACGAACGGTGGCTAGCCGGGGAGCCAGGGTGGGCAGTTCTTTCTCGTTGTCATGGGTAATGGCCAGGAGCAGGCGTGCTGTCTGGGCCAGATTGCCATCCATGAGCTCTTCGGCTTCATGCTGTGCCTTGGTATAGCTGAACCAGCCAGTCAGCAGCGAGAGCAGTAATACAGCAGCACAAATGGCGCCAATCAGGCGCCAGCGTAGGGAGTGAAGCTTGTCATGGGGCAAGTACCACTTCATGTGTCGTTGCTCGCCAGCTGATAACCCAGGCCTCGTACGGTCTTGATGAAGTCGCTGCCAAACTTCTTGCGCAGGTGATGGATGAAGACTTCGACCGTGTTGCTGCCCGCTTCATCCCCCCAGGCATAGAGGCTGTCTTCCAGCTGACTCTTGCTGTGGATGCGAGTGGGGTGGGTCATTAGGGTCAGGAGGAGCGAATATTCCCTGCCAGACAGGGGTACGTCCTGCCCATGCAGGGTGACCCGCTTGCTGGAAGGGTCCAGATGCACCCCTTTGTACTGAAGCAAGGGCTGAGCAGTGCCACCCGCCCGGCGCACCAAAGCCCGGATACGGGCTTGCAATTCTCCCAGGTCGAAGGGCTTGGTCAAATAATCATCCGCCCCATGGTCCAGGCCGGCGATCTTGTCTTCCGAGGTGTCTCTGGCCGTCAGGACTAGAACCGGAGTGTGGTTGCCCCGGGTCCGGATTTCCTTCAGGACGGTCAGTCCATCCCTGTCAGGCAGGCCCAGGTCGAGGATGCAGGCATCGTAGGTGTGATCAGACAGGGCTGCCAGCGCCATCTTCCCATCCTGTGCCCAATCAACGGCATAGTTGGCGAGCATCATGCCCGCCCGGATACCATCGCCCAGCAGGGCATCATCTTCGACCAGCAGTATTCTCAATTAATACCCAGCCTTTTCCGTTTTCTTTAGCAATGCGCGAATCTCTTCCTTGCGCCCCTGATCAGCCAATTCACGTCCAGGACGAGGCGATGCGGCAAGGGCTTTTTCCAGATAGCTGCGACCCTCCGTTACACGGTCCTGATCGATCAGATACTCACCGTAAAAGAAATTTGGGTCAATCCCATCGGGATTGGCCATCAGGGATTTCTTGAACATGGTTTCAGCCTTTTCCTTGTCGCCAAAGCCGATGGGCCACCGAGGTACCTTGGCGTAGAGGGTGGCCAGGCTGGTGTAGGCCGATGCATTCAAGGCCTTCTCGTCCAACTTCAGGCTTTCTTCCAGCAGAGCCCTGGCGTCCTTGGCCAGGGAAAGTCCGCCAAGGCCACCACGAGCTCCGGCTTCGCTGGAGACAACGATGCCTTCCCAGATGAGGGCGGCTGCCAGATTGGGGTTCTTGCTGGACAGCTGATGGGCTTGTTCAGCCAGTTCCTTGTACAGGTCAGCCTGTTTATTTTCGGGTTGGCGGTATTTGATTTCGGCCCACCGGTCCTGGATGGGGCGGACCAATTCGTCGCCGGGGGCGGCATGAACGAGGGTGCTAAGCCCCAGGCTGGCGACGATTAGCAGGGAAGAGAAGCGGGACATGGGGACTCCTTGAGAAAAAATTCACGCCTTGCTGGCGTATTGTTTGATCGTGGCCAGCTTGCCTTTGAGGCCCTGGTCCACCAAGCCGGGGGCAAATCCGTTGAGCCATGCAAAAAAACGCTCAGGGAAGCCGATGTGGGATTCGTTGATGTTGCCGGACAGGACGTTCAGCACATGCTGAGCCACATCTTCCGGACTGTCGGTGGCGCTGCCCAAGGCCTTGTTGAGGGCCTTGACGACCGGAGAATTGATGGGGGTGTCTATGGCTCTGGGGCAGATGTGCATGACACGTACCGTGCTGTCCGCCAGTTCCCGACGCAGGGCCTGGGAAAAGCCCCGCAGGCCGGCCTTGGCCGCGGAGTAGGCGGTGAAGCCAGCAAATGGAATGCTGCCAAAGGTGGAGCCGATATTGACGACCGCCGCTTCGGGGCGGGCCTGTAGCCAGGGGAGCAGGGCCTGGGTGAGGCGAACGGGGGCACCCAGATTGGTGCTCAGGATACGTTCCACATCCATCCAGGCTTGCTGTTCAAGTAGCCCAAAGGCGGAAACCCCCGCATTGTTGATCAGGACGTTGACGCCAAACTTTTGGGCTGCAGCCACTGTATTTTCGATACCACTGGTCTGGGTGAGGTCAGCGGCCACCAGTTGATGTTCGCAATATTCCGGCAGGTTGATGGCTTCCACCCCAACCAAATCACGCCCACACAGCAGCAAGGCGGCGCCAGCATCGGCCAGACTCTGGGCAAGGGTGGTGCCCAGCCCGCCACTGGCGCCAGTCAGCAGGATGCGTGCTTGATTCAGTTGCATGCAGCCGCCTCCACGGGAAGGGAGTGGAAGATGTCACCATAGAGTTTGAAAAACACCTTGGCCGCGTGAACCACGTCGACTTGGTCTTTCGGAGTCATCAGATCAAGGATCTGGGCCAGATGCTGGGTGTGTTCCTGATCCAGGGTGCCATGGGAGCGCAGATAGGAAAAAGCGCTGTCTGGCAGGCCAAGGGCGGCCTGGATACGGTCGGCAGCAGTGAGTGCCATATCCACACTGGTTCCTTCCAGCACGAAGACCATACCGAAAAACCCAGCCGGATTGCCCCGGTTAATCAGGTCGTAGGCATAGGCCACCATCAATTCAGCGGGCAGGTCGGGCTTGCTGTTACGCACGGCCTCCGCATCGCCACCGGCGGCAGCGATATCGTTGAGGATCCATTCCTCGTGACCGATCTCTTCCTCGATATATTCGGCAACGGCTTTGCGCATCCAGCCAAGGCGCTCGGGGAGGCGACCGCCCAGGTTCATCAGCAGCGGGGTGGTGTGGCGAACGTGATGGTAGGCCTGGGTCAGAAAGGCGATATAGCTATTCAGGCTGGCGCGACCTTGCATGCATTCCGTGATGATGGGGGCGGACAGCAGATAGGCGCGATCCTTGGCGGTTTCAATCTTGAGTTGCTCGTAACAGGACATCGGGGACTCCTCTGTGGAATAAAGGGCTGCGAGGGCAGCGCGATGGTGATCAATGATGGCCTCCCGGCGTGGGCGGCCATTGCCCGTGGCCAGGCCATTGGCAGGGGTGAAGGCGGGACTGGCAATGAAGTGGGCCAGGCGGGCGTAATCGGGCAGGCTGGCATTGGCCCTGGCAATGGCGGCACCCAGAGCGCCGTCCGGCAGGCCGGGCAGGGGCACAACGATGGCGGACAGGGCGGCCTGACCATCGCCAACAACGATGGCCTGGATGATTT
>QKDJ01000225.1 GCA_003252145.1 Azovibrio restrictus | reverse complement strand
CGATGACGGCCTGGGAGAGCAGCCAGGAGCGGGCCAGTTCTTCCAGGGCATCGCCGCTGATGGGGGCGGCGCCGGCCTTGGGCACCAGGGCGGATTCCTGCATGGCCATGCGCAGCAGGAACTGGTTGTACTCGTGGTCGTCCTTCAGGTAGCGCTCGGTCTTGCCGTGCTTGACCTTGTAGAGGGGGGGCTGGGCGATGTAGATATGGCCCCGCTCCACCAGCTCGGGCATCTGCCGGTAGAAGAAGGTGAGCAGCAGGGTACGGATGTGGGCGCCGTCCACGTCCGCATCGGTCATGATGATGATGCGGTGGTAGCGGAGCTTTTCGGGCTTGTATTCGTCCTTGCCAATGCCGGTGCCCAGGGCGGTGATCAGGGTGACCACTTCCTGAGAAGAGAGCATCTTGTCGAAGCGGGCTTTTTCCACGTTCAGGATCTTGCCCTTCAGGGGCAGGATGGCCTGGAACTTACGGTCACGGCCTTGCTTGGCGGAGCCGCCGGCGGAGTCACCCTCGACCAGATACAGTTCGCAGAGGCTGGGGTCTTTTTCCTGGCAGTCGGCCAGTTTGCCGGGCAGGCCGATGCCGTCCAGCACGCCCTTGCGGCGGGTCATTTCCCGAGCCTTGCGGGCGGCGTCACGGGCCCGGGCGGCTTCCACGATCTTGCCGCAGATGGTCTTGGCATCCACGGGGTTTTCCAGCAGGAATTCGGCGAGCTTGGCGGCCACTACTTCTTCCACGGCGGGCCGGGCTTCGGAGGAGACCAGCTTCATCTTGGTCTGGCTGGCGAACTTGGGGTCGGGCATCTTCACCGAGAGCACGCAGGCCAAGCCTTCGCGCATGTCGTCCCCGGCGATATCCACCTTGGCCTTTTTGGCGATTTCGTTTTCTTCGATGTACTTGTTGATGATGCGGGTCATGGCGGCCCGCAGACCGGTCAGGTGGGTGCCCCCGTCTGACTGGGGAATGTTGTTGGTGAAACACAGCACCTGTTCCTGGTAGCTGTCGTTCCACTGCATGGCCACTTCCACGCCGATGGTGATGCCGTCGGCCACCTGGGCTTCCCCGGCAGAATAGAAGATGCCGGGGTGCAGCACGGACTTGGTGCGGTTGATGTATTCCACAAAGCTCTTCACGCCACCGGCGAAGGCGAAGAGTTCTTCCTTGTTGTTGCGCTGGTCCACCAGCTTGATGCTGACGCCGTTGTTGAGGAAGGAGAGTTCCCGCAGGCGCTTGGCCAGGATTTCGTAGTGGAATTCCACGGTGCCGAAGATTTCTTCGTCGGCCAGGAAGTGCACTTCAGTGCCGCGCTTGTCCGTGTCACCCAGAACTTTCAGGGGAGAGACTTCGAAGCCTTCGCGCATTTCCAGCACCCGGTTCTGGGGCACGCCGCGCTCGAATTCGATGAAATGACGCTTGCCGTCCCGACGGATGTTGAGGCGCAGCCACTTGGACAGGGCATTCACACAGGAAACGCCCACCCCGTGCAGACCACCGGACACCTTGTAGGAGTTCTGGTTGAACTTGCCACCAGCGTGCAGCTCGGTCAGGGCGATTTCGGCAGCGGAGCGCTTGGGCTCGTGCTTGTCGTCCATCTTCACCCCGGTAGGGATGCCGCGGCCGTTATCCAGCACGCTGATGGAGTTGTCCGTGTGGATGGTGACGATGATTTCGTCACAGTGGCCCGCCAGGGCTTCGTCGATGGAGTTATCCACCACCTCGAATACCAGGTGGTGCAGGCCAGTACCGTCGGAGGTGTCGCCGATGTACATGCCCGGGCGCTTGCGCACGGCCTCCAGGCCTTCGAGGATCTGAATGCTGGATTCGCCGTAGGCGGGGTTCTGATTGTCTTGAGTCATCGATATTTCCGGTCCAGTTGCGAATCATCCCGGCCTGGGCCGGGGGATGTCGCCGGGTGCGGGAAAGGCGGTGCTTTCCGGCGCGGGTGGCGGGCCGACAGGTGCCGGCCCGGGGTCACCCGGAGGTCAGATGCGCATGGGCATGACCACGTACTTGAAGCGGTCGTTGCCGGGCACGGTAATCAGGGCGCTGGAGTTGGCGTCGTTGAAGCTCCACTGGACTTCGTCGCCGCCCAGGTTATTGAGCACGTCCAGCAGATAGGTGACATTGAAGCCCACATCCAGGGCGGCACCTGCGTACTGGACTTCGATTTCTTCCTGGGCTTCTTCCTGTTCCGCGTTGGCGGCAATGATCTTCAGGGTATTGGCATCGAGCATGATGCGCACGCCGCGGAACTTGTCATTGGTCAGGATGGCCGCCCGGGACATGGCGGAGTGCAGGGTCTGACGATCTGCCACCATGTGGTTGGTGAGCTGGGCGGGAATCACCCGCTCGTAGTCGGGGAACTTGCCGTCGATGAGCTTGGAGACCAGCACGGTGTTGCCAAAGGCAAAGCGGATCTGGTTGCTGCCCACGGTGATGTTCAGGGGCTCTTCGTTGTCGGCCAGCAGGCGGTTCAGTTCCAGCACGGTCTTCCTGGGCAGGATCATTTCCTGACGGGGCAGATCCACTTCGATTTCCATGCTGTTGTAGGCCAGACGGTGGCCGTCGGTGGCCACGCAGCGCAGTTCCTTGCCATCCACCATCAGCATCAGGCCGTTCAGGTAGTAGCGCACGTCCTGGGCGGCCATGGCGTACTGGGTCTTGCTGATCAGGTAGCGGAACTGCTTCTGGGTCACGGTCAGGGACTTGCTCTCCCCTTCGGCAATGGCCATGCGGGGGAAGTCGTCGGCGGGCAGGGTCTGCAGGCTGAAGCGGCTCTTGCCGGCCTTGAGCAGCAGACGCTTGTCTTCCATGTCCAGGGTGATTTCAGCGGAATCGGGCAGGGAGCGCAGGATGTCCTGCAGCTTCTTCGCGGCCACGGTTACGGCGCCATCACCGTTGCCGCCCACGTTCTGGCTCTGGGTGGTGATCTGGATTTCGATATCCGTGGCGATCAGGGTCAGGTTCTCTCCCTGCTTTTCCAGCAGCACATTGGAGAGGATGGGCAGGGTATGCCGCCGTTCCACGATACCGGATACGGACTGTAGGGGAGCAAGCAGGGCATCCCTTTGGCTTTTCAAGATAACCATAAATCAAGTCCTCTATTTCTAATCACAGGTTTTCCACAGGCAATCAACAGCTCGCCCACATAGTTATCCACAGGGCCTCAGCCCTTCAAAACCTGCACCAACACGTGCAGGTCATGATTGAGTTCGTTGTCCTTGGCCTTCAGGCCTTCGATGGTCTTCACGGCATGGATCACGGTGGTGTGGTCCCGGCCGCCAAAGGCATCGCCGATCATGGGGTAGCTGAACTGGGTTACTTCCTTGCACAGCCACATGGCCACCTGGCGCGGGCGGGCAATGGCCCGGGTGCGCTTTTTGGAGAACAGGTCGGCCACCTTGATCTTGTAGTAATCGGCCACGGTCTTCTGGATACCTTCGATGCTCACGTTACGCACGGAGCCGATGATGTCCTTCAGGGCATCCTTGGCCAGTTCCAGGGTCACGTCCAGGCCCCGGAAGGTGGAGTAGGCCAGCACCTTCTTCAAGGCGCCTTCCAGTTCCCGCACATTGGAACGCAAATGTTTCGCGATGAAGAAGGCCACTTCGTCGTTCAGGTCCAGACCTTCCACCTCGGCCTTTTTCTTCAGAATGGCCACCCGCATTTCGGTTTCGGGAGGCTCGATCTGTACGGTCAGACCCCAGTCGAAACGGGTGACCAGCCGGTCATCCAGACCGTTTACATCCTTGGGATAGGTATCGCAGGTGATGATGATCTGCTTCTTGGCCTCGATCAGGGCGTTGAAGGCGTAGAAGAATTCTTCCTGGGTGCGGTTCTTGCCGTTGAAGAACTGCACGTCGTCCAGCAACAGCACGTCCAGGCTGCGGTAATAGCGCTTGAAGGTGTCGAAGGATTTCTGCTGGTAGGCCTTCACCACGTCCGAGTAGTAATCCTCGGCGTGCACGTAGCGCACCACCTTGTCCGGATTCTGGCTGGCCACGTAGTTGCCGATGGCGTGGATCAAGTGGGTCTTGCCCAGGCCGGCGCCCCCGTAGATGAACAGGGGGTTGTAGGCGCCACCGGGATTCAGGGCTACCTGCTGGGCGGCAGCACGGGCCAGGTCGTTGGCCTTGCCCACCACCAGGTTGTCGAAGGTCAGGTCGTATTTCAGCCGGGTCTTGTCATAGACATTGCCGCTCGGGTTACGAGAGGCGGCGGCCTTGGGTGCTGGCGTCGGGGGGGCGCTGGGCCGGGGGGCCTGGGCTGGCGCGGCGGTCGGAGCCTGGGGCGCAGGGCTGGAGGCCGTGACTGCCGCCACGGGTTTTTTCTCACCCAGGCCCAGGCTGATATTTACCGGGTTGCCAAAAAAGGCTTCGGCGTATTCCTCGATGCGAGCCAGGTAGCGGTCGCGCACCCATTTGAGGATGAAGCCGTTGGGGGCGATCAGGCGCAGGCCGGATTCCGGCTGTGCCTCTCCCTCCAGTTGCAGGGGCCGGATCCAGGTATTGAATTGTTGGGTCGGCAGGTCCTGTTCAAAACTCAGCAGACAGGATTCCCAGAAACCGGACATGAGAAAATACGCTCTTGCGAGCTCCCGGCAGGGGCGGGAACTCAGGGTTGATCAAAAATTGGTGGCCTTGGCAGGCCGCATCCAGCCCGATACAACGTCATATGGACGGGCGCCAACGGCTGGCCAAGTGGGCAATTCTACCCCGGCGGCAGAAAGTTATCCACAAGAGGAGCGTTTTGTATTCGTTGACAAAAGGCTGATTTTCAATGTGTAATTGCGCGCTTTTCTCCAGCTAGCTAAGGATCTCATCATGAAACGGACGTATCAGCCCTCCGTCGTGCGCCGCAAGCGTACCCACGGTTTCCTGGTCCGCATGCGCACCAAGGGTGGCCGTAAGGTCATCGCTGCCCGCCGCGCCAAGGGCCGTCATCGTCTGGGCGTTTGATTCCAGACGTGGCTCCCGGGGAAGCCCGACCATTCCCCAGACAGTATCGACTGACCAAAACGGATGAGTATTCATCCGTTTTTGGTTTCAGGCGGGCCATTCGGGGCGAATTTTTCCTGTTGCATTACGGCCCCCGCCGCCCGCAGGGAGAGCCGGCCCGACTGGGTCTGGTCATCGGCAAGAAGTTTCTCAAGCTTGCCGTGCAGCGCAATCTGATCAAGCGCATTGCCCGGGAACAGTTTCGCCTCATGCAGCCCGACCTGCCGGCCAGGGACCTGATCTTCCGATTGGCCGTGAAGTTGAAGAAGGTGGATCGCCATTTGGCGGCCGCCGAGGTTGTCCGGCTTCTGGGCCGTTTGCACAGGGATGGCTCCGGAACTTCGCGGGAGCAGACCGCGGGAAAACCCGCGGGAAAACCCGCGTGAAAACCCTGCTCATCGCCCTGCTGCGCTTTTATCAGTATGCCGTGAGCCCCTTTCTGGGGCGGAATTGCCGTTTTTATCCCAGTTGTTCCGAATATGCCGTCGAAGCTGTGCAAAAATACGGGGCTTTTCGGGGTGGCTGGATGGCGTTTCGGCGCGTTTGCCGCTGTCACCCCTGGAACCCGGGCGGGGTGGACCCCGTCCCCTGATTTCTCTTGATTAAAGGTCGTCCATGGACACACGACGTCTAATGTTGATGATGGTTTTTGGCCTCTCCCTGTTCATCCTTTGGGAAGAGTGGCAAAAGTATCAGAATCCTCCCCCCGCACCCCAGGTGCAGGCACAGGTGGCTGCCGCCGCCGATGGCGCTGTTCCCCAGGTGGGTAGCAGCCTGAAGGCCGCCTCCCAGCAATCTTCCGAAGTGAGCCAGGCTCCGGCTACTGCCGAGAAGATTCGCATCGTCACCGATCTCTATCAGGCTGACATTTCCACCCAGGGCGGTGATCTGGTGTGGATGGAACTGTCCCGCTATCAGGCTCACGAGAATCCCGAAAACAAGTTCGTGCTGTTTCAGCCCGAACATCAGTACGCTGCCCAGAGCGGCCTGCTGGGGGATGGCCTGCCCACCCATCGCAGCATGCTGAAGCCCGTGCCCGGTGCCCGGGAACTGGCTGAAGGGCAGGACTCCCTGCAACTGCGTCTGGAAGCTGCGCCCGTCAATGGCGTGAAGGCCACCAAGGTCTATACCTTCCACCGGGACAGCTATGTGATCGACGTGAGCTGGGAAGTGGAAAATGGCAGCGACAAGGCCATTGCTCCCCACGCCTATTTCCAGTTCCAGCGGGATGAAGTGGCTCCTTCTGGCGATCCCAAGATGGTGTCTACCTTCACCGGCCCCGCTGTCTACACCGATGCGGAGAAGTACCAGAAGGTGAAATTCGGCGACATCGTGGATGGCTCCGCCAAGTTCGCCAAGAGCGCCAACGATGGCTGGCTGGCCATGGTGCAGCACTATTTCGTGGCCGCCTGGGCGCCTCAGGGTGATACCCCCCGGGAATTCACCATGCGCAAGCTGAGTGGCGAGGGCAAGGATGCCGTGGTGGCCAGTGGTCTGATCATGCCCATGGCTCAACTGGAGCCGGGCAGCAAGGGCAGCATCCAAGCTCCCCTGTTCGCTGGTCCCCAGGAACAAGCTCGCTTGAAGGAAGTGGCAACGGGTCTGGATCTGGTGGTGGACTATGGTTGGCTGCACCTGATCGCCGCGCCCATTTTCTGGGCGCTGGAATTCATCCACAGTCTGCTGGGTAACTGGGGCTGGTCCATCGTGGTCCTGACCGTGATCATCAAGGCGGTCTTCTTCCCCCTGTCTGCGGCTTCCTACAAGTCCATGGCCAAGATGCGTCAGATGACGCCCCGGCTTGCACATCTGAAGGAAACCTACGCCAATGACAAGCAGCGCCTGAACCAGGAAATGATGAAGCTGTACCAGACGGAGAAGATCAATCCCCTGGGTGGCTGTCTGCCCATCCTGATCCAGATTCCCGTCTTCATCGCCCTGTACTGGGTACTGCTGGGCGCCGTGGAAATGCGTGGCGCTCCCTGGATTCTCTGGATCAAGGACCTGACCCTGGCTGACCCCTACTACGTGTTGCCGGTGATCATGATGGCTTCCATGTTCATCCAGACCCGACTCAACCCCACCCCGCCGGACCCCATCCAGGCCAAGGTGATGATGATGATGCCGCTGATCTTCGGCGTGATGTTCTTCTTCTTCCCCGCCGGTCTGGTGCTCTACTGGGTGGTGAACAACGTGCTCTCCATTGCTCAGCAATGGCAGATCACCCGGATGATCGAATCCGGCGGCGACAAGCCCAAGGCCGCCAACGACGCCAAGGCCTGATGGCCTGAAGTCGAAAGGGCCGCCCGGATGATTCCGGCGGCCCTTTTTCCGTTTACCTCTGCCAGAATCCGACCCATGAACCAGCCTCTGTCTCTGCCCACCATCGCCGCCATCGCCACTCCGCCGGGTCGAGGCGGGGTGGGGGTGATCCGAATTTCCGGTGCCAATCTTCTGAGCATCGCCCTGGCCCTGACGGGGCGCGCCCCCCAGCCCCGTTATGCCACCCTCACCGATTTCCTGGAAGGGGACGGCAGCGTCATCGATTCCGGCCTGCTGCTCTATTTCGCAGCACCGGCCTCTTTTACCGGGGAAGACGTGCTGGAACTCCAGGGCCACGGGGGGCCGGTGGTCATGAACCTGCTTTTGCGCCGCTGCCTGGAACTGGGTGCCCGCATGGCCGAGCCCGGGGAATTTACCCGTCGGGCCTTCATGAACAACAAGCTGGACCTGGCCCAGGCCGAGGCGGTGGCGGACCTGATCGACGCCTCCACCCAGGCGGCGGCCCGTTCTGCCGTGCGTTCCCTGCAAGGGGAGTTCTCCAAGGCCATCCATGCCCTGGTGGATGAGCTCACCAATCTGCGCATGCTGGTGGAAGCCACCCTGGATTTTCCAGAGGAAGAGATCGACTTCCTCCAGGCCGCCGATGCCTTTGGCCGCCTGGCCCGACTCGATAGCCAGCTGGCCACGGTGCGGGACAAGGCCGGGCAGGGCAAGCTGCTCCAGGCGGGCCTGCAGGTGGTGCTGATCGGCCAGCCCAATGTGGGCAAGTCCTCGCTCTTGAACCGGCTGGCCGGGGATGAACTGGCCATCGTCACCGATATCGCAGGCACCACCCGGGACGCCCTGAAATCCTCCATCCAGATTCAGGGTATTCCCCTGCACATCATCGACACGGCAGGCTTGCGGGAGACTGAGGATGCGGTGGAGAAAATCGGTATCGCCCGTACCTGGCAGGAAATCGAAAAGGCCGACCTGGCCCTGCTGCTCCTGGACGCCAAAGTGGGCCTTACGGAGGCGGATCGGGCCATCCTGGACAAGCTGCCCGCCGGGCTGCGGCGCATCACCCTGAGGAACAAGATCGACCTGATCGGCGAGGCCCCGGAAAAACACCCGGAAGGTTCGGACATCGCCCTGTCCGTGTCCGCCAAATCCGGGGCCGGTATGGAGCTGCTGGAACAGGCTCTGCTGGAAGTGGCGGGCTGGCACCAGGCTGAAGATGTGTTCATCGCCCGGGAGCGTCACCTCCAGGCCCTGGAAGCCGGTGCCGTGCATCTGGCGGCAGCCCGGGCCCAGGTGGAAGGGGCTCACCCGGCCCTGGAGTTCTTTGCCGAGGAACTGCGTCTGGCCCAGAACGCCCTTTCCGAAATCACCGGGGAATTCACGGCTGACGACCTGCTGGGGGTGATTTTCAGCCGTTTCTGCATCGGCAAGTAGGCCATGGCCGAGTCCGCCCTGCTGTTCCTGCTGCCTGCTGCCTTTTTGGCGGGTTTGGTGGATGCGGTAGTGGGAGGCGGTGGGCTGGTGCAGATTCCGGCCCTGTTTGCGGCCTTGCCGGGGCAGGCGCCGGCCACTCTGTTCGGCACCAACAAGATTGCCAGTGTTTTTGGCACGGCCAATGCGGCCTGGCGTTTCGTGCGCCGGGTGGAAATGCCCTGGCGTACCACCTTGCCTGCAGCTGCAGCGGCCTTTGCCTGTTCCTGGTTGGGGGCCGCCGCCGTGGCCTGGTTGCCCCGGGATCTGTTGCGCCCCTTGATTCTGGGCCTGCTGGTGTTCGCTGCCGCCTACACTCTTTGGCACAAGGATCTGGGCCAAGTGCATCGGCCCGCCCATAGGGGACAGCGGGAGCTTTTCTTTGCCCTGTTGCTGGGGGCGGTTATCGGCTTTTACGACGGCTTTTTCGGGCCGGGCACGGGGAGTTTCCTGATCTTCCTGTTCGTGCGCTTTTTCGGCTTTGATTTCCTGCATGCCTCGGCGGCGGCCAAGGTGGTCAATGTGGCTACCAATGTGGCGGCCCTGGCCTTCTTCCTGCCCCACGGCCACTGGCTGCCCCTGCTGGCGCTGGGCATGGCCCTGTGCAACGTGGGCGGCTCCCTGGTGGGCACCCGGCTGGCCCTGCAGCATGGCAGCGGCTTTGTGCGCCGGGTGTTCCTGCTGGTGGTGGGCGCCCTGATCCTCAAGTTCGCCTGGGATACCTTCAAGGTTTAGGTTCGGGTTGGGTCATGAACCCGATGCGGCTCAAGCCGGCGGCCTGGGCGGCCCCCATCACCCGGGCCAGATGCCGGTAGGGCGTGGCCTCGTCAGCCCGGATGCGGATTTCCGGTTGGGGCTGACGCTGGGCCGCATCCATGAGCGTGGCCTGGAGATGGGTGGGGGACAGGGGCTGCTCATTCCAGAACAGGCTGCCATCGGCCTGAATGCCCAGCTGGATGGGCTGGGTTTCCGCCTCCAGAGGCGCAGCCTGGACCTGGGGCAGGTTCACCTTGATGCCCTGGGCCAGCAGGGGGGCCGTGAGGATGAAGACCACCAGCAGCACCAGCATCACATCCACCAGGGGCGTGGTGTTGATCTCGGCGTTGAGTTTGGGAACGCCTTCCCCTTCAAAACTACCGAAACTCATCTCAGCCTCCTACCACCCGGGGACGCCGGGTGTCGCTGGTATTCCAGGTCTCACCCGCGGTGGCGCTGGCGTGCAGATCGTGGGCAAAGCCGTCGGCGGCGGCCATCAGGATGCGGTTGGCCCGGTTGAGGAAGTTGTAGGCCAGCACGGCAGGAATGGCCACGAACAGGCCGGCAGCGGTCATTACCAGAGCTTCGCCCACGGGGCCGGCCACCACGTCCAGTTGTACGGAACTGGCCCGGGAGATGCCCAGCAGGGCGTGGTAGATGCCCCAGACCGTGCCGAACAGACCCACAAAAGGTGCTACGGCGGCCGTGGAGGCCAGCAGGGTGAGGCCGCTTTCCAGATGCATGGTGATTTCCGTCAGGGCCTGGCGCAGGCTGCGGGTGAGCTGACCCGAGTGATCGAAACCGGGTCGGGCGGCCGCCGGGCCCAGTTGCCGAGTGGCGTCGGACAGGGGTGATAGCAGGGGGGCACAGGAGGTCTGCTCCAGTTGCTGGTGGCCCGTTTCCAGGCTGGGGGCATTCCAGAAATTGCGCAGGGCCGTGGGCAGGCAGCGGCGCAGGGACCAGACTTCCCAGCCCCGGCTGAGAATCACATACCAGCTGGCCAGGGACATGAGCAGCAGCAGCAGGGCGACGGCCCGGCCCACGCTATCGGTGCCGTACCAGAGACGGGCGAGATCCAGGGTTTCCATGATCAGTTCTCCAATTTGAAAGTGATGGGTACCAGCACGGTGGCTGGTACGGGGGTATTGCCTTGGCGGGCGGGCACGAACCGCCAGCGCCTTACGGTTTCCAGGGCAGCCTTGTCCAGGCTGTCGTCGCCGCTGGACTGGTGCAGTTGCACGGAGAGGGCATCACCTTCCGGGCCGACCCGGACCTGCAGGATCACCTTGCCTTCGATGCCTCGGCGCCGGGCCAGCAGGGGGTAGAGGGGCTTGGGGTTCTGCAGATAGGCCGCATCAAAACGAGGGCTGCTGATGGGGCCGCTTTGCTCGGTGGCAGGAGTCGATACCGGAGCTGGTGCAGGGGATGGCACTGAAGGGCTGGCCAACGCCGGTGACGGCCTATCGTTGGCCGGTGCTTGGGGTGCCGGCTCAGGCGTCGTTGGCACCAGTGTCCGGCTTGGGGCGGGAGCGGCCCGGGGCTTGGTCGGTGCAGATGGCGTAGGAGGCGCGGGTGCCGGGGGTTCCGGTGCCTGAACCACCGGAGCGGGCGGCGCTTCGGGGATCAGGGAGACCAGGACCGGCAAGGGTTGAGGGAGCGGAGCTGGGGTTTGCCGACCCAGATACAGCAAGGCTCCCACGGGCAACACATGCAGGCCCAGGGCCAAGGCCAGGAAACGACGCCGGGATCGAGTCTGGCGGACCAGGGCTTCCCTCACAGGACACCCCCGGCCACCAGTCCCTGGTACAGCTGTCGCACCCCCAGGGCCGCCAGGATCAGCACGCCCAGATAGCGCAGCCCATTACCCCGCCAGCTTGTGCCCAGGTGACTGCCCATACGACCTAGCAGGGGAAGCAGGATCAGCAGGGGCGTAAGGGCGGCCCCCAGGCCGAAACTCAACCCCTGGAGGGCGCCTGATCCGGCCTGACCGGCCTGGGTGCAGATGGCCAACAGGGAAGCCAGGGGCGCGCAGGGAATGAGACTGAGGGAAAAACCCACGGCAAAGGGCGGCGAGCTGTCTTGCCAGGCCGGTTTGGCCTGGGGCTGAAAGTGCAGGACATGCTGCTCCCCTGGCGCTTGGGCCTTGCGTGCCACGGCACAGGGCTTGTGCTGGCCAGAATCTGCCAACAGCCAAAGGGCTGCGGCCAGGGTGGCGCCGCCGATGAGCAAATGCCCCAGGCCCTGGTCCAGAAAACGGGCCAGCTCCTGTCCGGCCAGGGCTGCCAGGGTACCCAGCAGGATATAGGCGCTGATGCGGCCGGCGATGAAGCCGGCCGTGTCTTTCCACAGGCTGCCTTGCCCCGGCCCGCTGCCCCGGGCCACCATCCAGGTGCCCATGAAGGGCAGGCAGGTGGCCGTGCAGGCGGTAAGGCCCATGCTGGCGCCCAGCAGCCAGGTGGCCAGCAGGCTGGGTGCGGCCTCAGTCATGGGGCTTGGCCGGTTTCACGTGGAACTTGACCGGACGGCGTTCCCCGTTGGGTTTTTCCCCCTGGACCCGCTGCTTGTAATAGGCCCGGCTGGAGCGGAACAGGGGAATCGGTCCCAGCTTCAGGGCGATTACTCCGTCTTCCGGGCAGTACTCGGTGCATCGGCCGCACAGGGTGCAGTCCTCCGTGAAGGCCTTGGCCCCGTGTTCCCTGGAAATGGCCTCGATGTCCATGGGGCAAGCTTCGGAACAGACCCGGCACTTGCCACACTTTTCATTGGGCTGTTTTACCAGCCGCAACAGGCCGATTTTCTGGAACAGGGCGTTCCAGGCCAGCAAGGGACAGATGCGGCAGAAGGGTTGGCGCAGGGCCAGGGCGCCAATCAGGGTAAAGCCGAACAGGGTGTTGGCCACGGCGCCCAGAGCGAACTCCAGGGTAGAGCCTGACTTGATGGCGGCCTGCTCCGTATCTGCCGTGAGCAGGGTCGTGGCAATGCGGGAAGGGCAGACCTGGCACCAGGCATCCCCCGTTGCTGCCGGAGTCAGGCCCAGACCGGCCAGCAAAGGCAGAGCCAGGACCAGGGTGATCAGCAGCAGCCACTTTACCGGTCTGGCCTTGCTAGTCTGGCCCGGCTCCAGCCGCCGGGTGGGGAGACCCAGGCGCCGACCCAGCCGGAACATGAGTTCCTGTACGGTGCCCAGGGGGCAGACCCAGCCGCAGAAGGCCTTGTTGAGCACCACGAAGAAGGCCAGGAAGGTGAGCACGGTAAACAGCAGGGGCAGCAGAATCTGCAGGGAGATTTGCTGGGTTGCCACAATGGCCTCGCCCACCCGGTGATGGAGCTGGTGCTGCAGGGGGATGAGCATGCAGTAGGCCCCGTTCTGCTTGTCGTAGGCACAGGAGAGGGCGGGCAGGGTGCCGCTGAGCTTGTCCGCGGCGTAGTAGCCCACCACCTGGCTGCCCCAGACGGTGAGGAAGAGCATCAGCAGTTGCACGGCCAGCCGCAGCCGACCCAGGGTGAATGGGCTTGTCATGGGCATTCCTCCCGGGGCTTGGCTGCCGTTTTCTTGCGACGGAGCAGGGGTAAGGCCAGGATGCCGCCCAGGGCCAGGAAGCCCATCCCGGCAGGCAGGTTGCGCTCTGCCATGGGATCGGTGCCGTACTGGGCGTTGAAGGCCGTGTGATAGCGGCGACTGGTGCCCTGGTGCTCCACCATCAGGACAAAGGGGCTCATGGCCCGGCGCGGACTGCCGTCGCCAGCAGCCTCAGGGGGCCAGTCATCGGGGAAGTAGATGCGCGCCACACCGTCGGGGCCGCTACGGGTGGCATCGTGGCTGCCGTTGCGGGTCATGAAGTGCAGGGTGGCATTGGCCAGGGGCTGGCCCTGGTAGCGAATCAGGAAAGCCCATTCCTGATTGCTCCGGTATTGCCAGTGTTCCCGGGGCAGGGGTTGGGGCACGATTTCCAGTTCCCCCTTGGGTTGCGCCAGCATGGCCGTGGGGGCCGGGCCCGGATTGCCGAAGTAGCGAAAACTGCTGGCGACCCGAACCTCGTCCGGGGTTTCCACCCGGGCCTGGAGCCAGTGGTAGTTGCCCATGGGGCCGCTGGTGATGTCCACGGGGCCCCCGGCCAGGGGCAGCTCCCGGGCTGCTCCTTCCGGGGGATAGGCGGTGATGAATCCGGCCGCCAGATTGTCCAGGCGCAGGCGGGCCTTGCTGCGATCTGCCTTGTCCGGTATCTGCTGGATCAGGGGTTCGTCGATCCAGTGCCCTTTCAGATCCTGGCTGCTCGGCGCTCCATGCCCATGATGCTGGGCCAGCCCCGGCAGGCTGAGGCTGGCCAGCAGGGCCAGTGTCAGGTGTCGTTTCATGGGAGGCCTCAGAAGTTGTAGCGGTAGGTGAGGAAGGCGCTGCGGGGGGCGGCGGCGGTGTAGGTCACCTTGCCGGCGGCGTCCTTGCTGACCTGCATGGCGTAGTACTTGTTGGTCAGGTTATCCACGTTCAGGGTCAGGCTGTGGCGCTCCTTGGGGCCCCAGGCATAGCCGGCCATGAGACTGCTGGTCCAGCCCGGCGAGTAGGTCTCGCTGTTGGCGTTGTCCAGGTAGTAGGTACCCCAGTACAGGGCCGTGAGTCCCAGCTTCCAGCCATTGGCTCCCCAGCGCAGAGAGACGTTGCCCTGATGCTTGGGCACATAGGGCAGGCGCTTGCCGGCCCGGTCCACATTGGAGCTGACGGCCCCGACCCGCACCACTTCGCTGAACTGGTCGTAGGTGTAGTCGGAGTAGCTGTATCCGGCACCCAGTTCCCAGGGGCCAAAGCGGTGCAGGCCTGAGATTTCCAGGCCGGTCTTGTTGGTCCGCCCGGCGTTTTGATAGACGTTTTCCCCGTCCTGGCGCACGGTGATGATTTCGTCCTCCACCTTGCTCTTGTACAGGGCCACATCCACGCTCATGACCTCCGTACGCAGCTTCATGCCCACTTCCGCATTACGCACGGTGGGGGCGGTCAGGTCCGGATTGCTGGAGAGTTCGCTGTCCGTGGGCACTTGATCGGCCTGGGCCAGGCTGGCGTAGACATTGATGGCCTCATTGACTTTCCAGGTGGCGCCCAGCTTGGGTGAGAACAGCTTGAAGGTGTGCCGGGTATGGGTTTCCAGGGGCGTGGCGTAGTTGGTGTACCGGCCGGTGCTGTAGTTGTAGGCGCTGTATTCGGTTTCGTTGATTTCCACCTGGGAGCGGTCATAGCGGGCTCCCAGGTCGATGGACAAACGCTCCATGGGGCGCAGGGTTTCGAACAGGAAGATGCCGGTCAGTTGATTCTTCTCGTTGGATTCGGCGGCCAACACGCCCTTTTCATCGGACAGGGTTTC
>QKDJ01000043.1 GCA_003252145.1 Azovibrio restrictus | reverse complement strand
GGTCTGATGCCGTGGTCCAGGAGCAGACGCCAGAACTGCACCGGGACGATGCGCCCAAGCGCCTGCCTGACGGGCGGGTGGATCTGAACCAGTTCAAGAACCGCTTTCCCCAGATCAGTGATGGCAAGGTTCTGCTCAAAAAAGTGCCGGCCCGGTCCGGCGCCGTGGGCTATTCCATTTCCGGGGAAGCGCTGCCTGCTCCTCCGCCCAAGGACCTGGAGCTCCAGGCGCTGGCGGGGCCCGGCACCCGTGTCGAAAAGAACGAGGAAGGCGAGTTCATCGTGGCCGCCATGGACGGCTTCCTCAGCATCGACAAGAGCAGCAACCAGATTTCCATTACCGACCACATCGTTAACCGGGACGGGGTCAGCTCCCACACCACCGGCGACCTGGTGCTGGAGGGGGATTACTACGAGGAATACGGGGAAATCCAGGAGCGCCGTCTGGTGGATGGCAAGAATCTGACCCTGCATGCGGACGTGTTTGGGCGCCTGGTTTCCCATGAGGGGCTGATTCACCTAGACAAGAACCTGATCGGTGGCTCGGCCCTGAACCACAAAGGGGATATTGAGGTGGCGGGGCTGGCTTCCGGTTCTACTCTGGAGGCTCCTCTGGGCACCCTGCGGCTGAAGCGGGCTGAAAGTTGCCTGCTACAGGCCGTCCGGGTTGAGGCCGAAACGCTGATCAATTGCGTGGTTTTGGCCGATGTGGTGGACATCAAGGAATGCGATGGCTGCACTTTGGGGGTGCGTAATGCCACCCTGGCGTCCTCCGATGCCAAAGGCGCCCAGGAAACCGTGGTCAGCATGCTCATGCCTGACATGTCCGTCTTTGATCAGCGTCGGGATGAACTGGAAAAAACTCGGCACCATCTGACCCAGCAGCTCGAGGCCTTGGCCCAGGACCGGGAAACTCTCATGGCTTTACCCGAGGTTCAGCGCTATCTGACAATCTCGGCCCGTATCCAGCGCCACGAAATCACGCTGAATCCTGCGCAACAGGCGGGATGGCAGAAAGTGACAGCCCAGGTGGCGCCCAATCTGCAGCGCTTGGCCCGGATTCGCCAGCAGGAGCGGGAGTTCGATGTCACCATGCAGGCCATGCGGCAGCAGCTTGAAACCATCGAGCAAGATAGGCGGGTGGCAGGGGCCGGGTTGCGTTGTGCCCTGGAAACCATCAAGGGCGATACAAGGGTGAGGACCCGCTTCCCCGAGCGGGGCGAGCGCCTGAAAGACATGCCAGCCAAGACCCTGTCCACGGCCCTGCGCCAGGGTGAGGGGCGGGTGCTCTTCAGCGGGGCGGTCGGAAGTTTCAGTTGGTGCTGGGAAGACGATTGGCCTGTACCCGAGGCGGATACGCCGTCAGTAGAGCCAGCCCCCCAGCAGGGGAATCAGGACGGGCACCAGCAGGGCGGTGAGCAGCCCGTTGAGGCTCATGGCCAGGGCTGAAAACGCCCCCGTCTGCTGATCCATCTGAATGGCCCGGGCCGTGCCGATACCGTGGGCGGCCAGACCGATGGCAAAGCCCTGGGCTGCCGGGTCGTGCACCCGGATCAGGTTGAACAGGGCCCGGTAACCCACGGCCCCGATGATGCCCGTCACGATCACCACTCCCGCTGTCAGGGAGGGAATCCCCCCTATGCTTTCAGTGATGCCCATGGCAATGGGGGTGGTCACCGACTTAGGGGCCAGGGACAAAATGGTGGGTAGGCTGGCCCCCAGCCATTTAGCCAGGGCCATGGCCGAGAGAATGGCGGTCAGGGAGCCGATCAATAGCCCTGCCAGCAAGGGCACCAACAGGGCCCGTACCTTACGGAACTGGGCGTAAAGGGGGATGGCTAGAGCCACGGTGGCCGGTCCCAACAGGAAGTGCACGAACTGGGCCCCGTCAAAATAGGTCTGGTAAGAGGTGCCCGTCAGTTGCAGGGCCAGAATCACGAAACTAACGGCCAGCAATACCGGGTTGGCCACCGGGTGATTCCCCGAGCGCTGGTAAATCCAGTAGGCCGCCTGGTAGGCGAGCAGGGTGACGGTGAGGCCCAACAAAGGGGTGGTGGCCAGATAGACCCACAGGGTTTCCAGATTGTTGCTCATGGGGGCGTTCATGACATGGCGCTCCCGCTATCAGAACGGGTCTGGCGGCGGGCCAGGAACTGGATGGTCAGGGCCGTTACCGACATGGCCAGCAGGGTGCTCACCACCATGGCCACGGTAATGGGCAGCCATTCCCGTTCCAGGGTAGAGATATGCAGCAGGATGCCGGTGCCGGCGGGCACGAACAATAAGGAGAGGTGTTGCAGCAGTTGCTGGGCGGTCTGCTGCAGTTCCGGGCTGGGGCCGCCTCGCAGCAGCAGAAACAGGAACAGGAGCAGCAAGCCCAGCACCGGGCCGGGCACGGGCAGCCCCAAGCCCCGGCTAATGATTTCACCGGTAAGCTGGAACAGCAGGATCTGGGTTAGGGCAGCAAGCATGGGGTGACCATGAAATCGTGATGGCAGCAGTGTATTGCCTGTCGGATTCGTTGATAAGTAGCGAATTGGTCCGGGTATCTTTTACTTTTGGTATCGCTTTCCTGCTTGTCATGGGGGCTGCGTACAATGGCTGCATGAAAGCAAGGGAGATTGCGCCATGGATTTATGGATATTGATCATTCTGATTCTGGCCAGTGGTGTGCTGTCCATGGCCGAAATGGCCGTGGGCGCCAGTCGCAGCGGGCATCTGGGGGTCATGGCGGACGAGGGAAGCGATGGGGCGCGCACGGTCCTGCAATTTCGCGAAAATCCCAGTCGCCTGCTGGCCACCACCCAACTGGGGATTACCGCCCTGGCCATGCTTTCCGGGATTTTTGGCGAAGCTCTGTGGGTGCCGCGCCTGGAAGCCTGGGTGGTGAGCAGCTTCCCGGCTCTGGCTAATTTTTCCTACGGTCTGGCCTTGGCGGTGGTGGTGACCGTGGTGACCTTTTTTAGCCTGGTCTTCGGGGAAGTGGTGCCCAAGCGTCTGGCCTTGGCGCGGCCCGAGGTGGTGGCGGTGGCCATGTCGGGCCTGATGGCCTGGATGCTGCGCCTGGCAGGGCCCTTGATCTGGGTGGTATCCCGCACGTCCGATGCGGTGCTGCAATTCTTCCCCGCAAAAAGCTCGGCTGAAGCCTCGGCCGCCGACGAAATCCGTATTCTCATCGAATCCGGGCGCAAGGAAGGGGAGCTGGATGCCACGGAAAGTGAAATCCTGGGCAACGTGTTCCGCCTGGATAACCGCAAGGTGGGGGCCATCATGACCCCCGCAGCCAATATCGCCTATCTGGACCTGACCCTGCCCAAGGAGGCCAACATGGCAGTCTTACAGGAGCACGGGGTATCCCGTTTCCTGGTGTGCAAGGGCGGCGTGGTGAATCCCTTGGGATTTGTGGAAAGCCGGGAATTGCTGCGTCTGGTGCTGGCTGGCAAGGGCCTGGATTTCGGCGCCTTGTCGCCCGTGCCACCCCATTACGTGCCCAACAGCCTTTCCTTGATTGGCCTGCTGGAATTTTTAAAGGCCAATCGCACCCAGATTGCCCTGGTGGTCAATGAATTCGGGGCTACGGAAGGACTGGTGACGCTTTCTGACCTGATGGGCACGGTGGTGGGGGATGTGCTCTCCGGTGCCGTGGAATCTCCTCTGGCCCTGCCGCGGGAAGATGGCAGTTGGCTGTTGGATGGCCTGCTTCCCATCGACGAGCTGAAGGAGCTGTTAAGTCTGCCGGATTTGCCGGAAGAGGAATTGGGCAATTACCACACCCTGGGAGGCTTCGTGGTTTCCCAGTTGGGCAAGGTGCCCAAGAAAACCGAAGCCTTCTCCTGGGGGGGCTGGCGCTTTGAGGTGATGGACATGGAAAAGAATCGGGTGGATGAGGTGCTGGCCAAGCGCGAGGAGCATTGAGTCATCTGTTGTGAATAGGGTGTGCTTTGAAGCCTTTTCCTGATGTTTTTGAGGAATGGCGTTCGAGTTAGTTGGGTGATCTCCGCAGTGTTTTGTTT
>QKDJ01000009.1 GCA_003252145.1 Azovibrio restrictus | reverse complement strand
TGGGCCAGGGCCTGCCAGTTCAGGTCCACGCTGTGGTCCTTCAGGTGGCCGGTGACGAAGACGCAGCTCTGGGCATGATCCCGGTGGGTAAGGGGAAAGCCGAAGGCGGCGGCAGCCCCCAGGGCGGCGGTAATGCCAGGGATGATTTCCACGGCAATGCCATGCTCCAACAGCAGGTCCATTTCCTCGCCACCCCGCCCGAAGACGAAGGGGTCACCGCCCTTGAGGCGCACCACCCGCTTGCCTTCCCGGGCCTTGTCCAGCAGCAGCTGGCTGATGTCTTCCTGGGGCAGGGTGTGCTTGCCGGCCAGCTTGCCCACGTAGATGCGCTCGGCGCTGGCGGGGCAGTAATCCACCACTTCGGGGCTGACCAGATTGTCGTAGACCAGCACCTCGGCCTGCTGCAGGCGGCGGTAGGCCTTGAGGGTGATGAGTTCCGGGTCACCCGGGCCGGCGCCCACCAGGGCTACGGAGCCGGGCAGAAATTCCTTGGTGTTCATGGGGCTCAATTCTCAACGGGGGCTTCGGGTTCCTCAGCCGGGAGTTCGATGTGCAGGACGGCTTCGATGTAGTCCTGGGGCAGCCGGTATTCGGCGGCCAGCTCGGCAGGGCTGCGATCGCTGGCCTGGATGGTGGCCACCCAGCCATTGAGGCCGGAGGAGAGGGAGACGCCAGCCTGTTCCCCGTCCCGGGTGCTGCGTTCGCCACCTTCCACCTCGTACTTGTTGGCATAGCCCCGGGGGGTGACCATCAGGCCGTGGCGGATGAAGGTGTTGGAGTTGCCGATCAATACGGTAGACAGCATGCCGATATCTTCCTCCGCCATTTTTTCCAGGGTGGTGAGGACGATGTTCTGACGGGGGCGGAAGCCGGACTTGACGATGGCCACGGGGGTGTCCGGGGCCCGGTGGCGCAGGAACAGGCGCTGGGCTTCCACGATCTGCTGGGTGCGGCGGCCGCTCTTGGGGTTGTACAGGGCCACCACGAAATCCGCATAGGCCACCGCGTCCAGACGGCGGGCGATGGTGGGCCAGGGAGTGAGCAGGTCGGACAGGGAAATGGCGCAGAAGTCGTGGGTCAGGGGGGCACCCACCAGGGCGGCGCAGGTGTTGATGGCGGAAGCGCCCGGGACGATTTCCACCTCAATGCCTGAATCCGGGGTCCAGCCTGCCTGGAACAGCACCTCGAAGGTGGGGCCGGCCATGCCATAGACACCTGCATCACCGGAGGATACCAGGGCCACCTTCTTGCCCGCCTGGGCCCGTTCCAGGGCCTCGATGGCCCGGTCCAGTTCCTCGGTCATGGACTTCTTGATGACTTCCTTGCCTTCGATCAGGTCCTGCACCAGGCGGATATAGGTCACGTAGCCGATGATGGTGTCGGCCTCGGCGATGGCGGCACGGGCGCGGCCGGTCAGGTGTTCCTGGCTGCCGGGGCCCAGGCCCACGAGCATGATTTTTCCGGTGCTGGTGACAGGAGTGGGGGCAGGAGTGGTGGCAGGTGCGTTCATTGGGGAATCCTTGCAATGGAGACGGTGGCGTTGCGGCCGTCCGGGCCGCGCAGCTTGTGTTTTTCGATGATCAGATGGCTGGCGTCGGCTCCGGCCACCAGCAGGGCGGCGGCTTCGGAGACGGACGGGGTGCCGGTGTACTTGCGCACGGTTTCAGAAGGGTTGGGCACGGGCACCTGGGCCAGGTCGGCCGCCGGATAGAAGCGGATGACCCAGCCCTGTTCGGCAGCCAGGGCCAGGAGACCGGCCTCGTCCGCCTTCAGGTCGATGGAAGCCACGGCCTCCACCTGCATCCAGGTGCAATGGGCCTGGGCCAGGGCTTCGCCCACGCACTGGTTGAGGGTGGTGACGGGCGTACCCCGGTCGCAACCCAGACCCAGGGCAATCCTCATTGGGCGACTCCGGGGCGGTAGATGACCTTGCTGCCCTGCCACTGGCTGGCCTGGATTTCCGGCATGGGGCGCTGGCTGACCCAGAGCAGGGCGGAAAATTCGGCCCGGGGCACGGCGTCCAGTTCCGTAAACAGGCGCACATTGGCGGGCAGGGAGCCCTTGCGGCCATTGGCGTGGTTTAGCCACCAGTCGGTGCTACCGGCTTCCTGCACCAGGGCCACGGGTTCGTCATTGACCATGGCGGCACTGCAACGCACGATTTCGTCATGGCTGGCTTCAAAGGTCCAGCCCAGTTCCCGGCCCAGCAGGTCCACGCAAATGGTTTCCCGGGCGTCCGATGCGGTGGTGAGCACGGCCTGGGCGCCCAGGGCCGTGGCCAGATGGCCTGCCAACTGGTTGGCACCGCCCAGGTGGCCCGAGAGGACGGGGATGGCAAAGCGGCCTGCTTCATCCACCACCACCACGCCCGGGTCCGTTTCCTTGTTCTTCAGGTGCGGAGCGATGAGGCGCACCACGGCCCCCAGGGAGACGATGCAGACGATGCCTTCAAAGGCGGCGAACAGGGCGGGCACCTGATCCCCCACCTTGCCCTCGTAAAAGTGGGCCTGGCTACCGGGGGTATTGCCCACGGCGGCTTGGGCCTCGGCCCGGAATTTTTCCGGGGCGAAGAGCTGGGCGCCGGGCAGGGCCGCCACAACCCGGCCTGCCATGGCGATGCCGTGTTTGGTGATGGAGACGACGGCAATCTTCATGCCAGGGCCTCGGCGCTCTCTGCGCTCTGAGCGGACTCGGCCAGGGCCTTGCGGGAGCGGCAGCCCCGGCGCAATTCACCCCGCACCCGCTTGGGGTTCTGCACCAGCATCAGGGACAGGTAATTGACCTTTTCTTCCTTGAGGGAGGCCACGTCGCGGATGATGCGTTCGTCCGGCGAGCCTACCTTTTCCACGAACACGGAGGTGGCCAGCAGGTCCCGCTTTTCCAGCAGTTCGATGACTTCCTTCATCAGGGGTTTGACCTTGAGCAGGGCCAGGGTGTCGAACTCGTCCAGCAGGTGGTTGATGACGTCCACCCCGTAGGCGGCGGGGATGATGGCGAAGGTTTCATCCTCTTCCGCCAGGGTCACTTCGGCGCTGGCTGCGGCGGCGGCAAAGGAGGAGACGCCGGGGATGGTTTCCACCTGTACTTCCGGGGCCAGCTCCCGCACCACCCGGGCCAGATGGCCGAAGGTGGCGAAGGTGGAGGCATCCCCTTCCACCAGGAACACCAGATCCCGGCCCTGGGCCAGGAGTTCCACGGTCTGTTCGGCGGCCCGGGCCCAGGCCTTGGCCAGGATTTCCGCATCCCGGGTCATGGGGAACACCAGTTCCACCGCATCGGCGGGCACCGCGATACCGCCCCGCTCCACGATGGACAGGGCATAGGAGGATTCTTCCGCCTTCTTTACCGGATACAGCCAGCGGGCTTCCGATTGCAGGGCGCTCCAGGCCCGGCGGGTGATGAGTTCCGGATCGCCGGGGCCCAGGGAGGCGCCGATCAGCTTGCCGTAGGTTTGGGGTTGGGTCATGGATTTACCTTGTTATCAGTTTTGTCGGTTTTGTCATTACGCCAGGCGGTGACAACCCATACCGGGTTCTGTGCCACCATGCGATGCATGTGGAGGATGGGCTGGCTGCGGCTGGCTTGCAGCTGCACCACGTCCCAGCCCGCTTCCTTGTCCTTGAGGACCTGGGTGGCCGTGGCCAGGTTTTCCAGGGTGACGAAGTTCATCACCAGGCGGCCACCGGGGCGCAGCCGTTCCAGGATGAGGGCGATCAGTTCCGCCAGTTCGCCGCCAGAACCGCCGATGAAGACTGCATCCGGGTCGGGCCAGGCTTCCAGTCCGGCGGGGGCCTTGCCTTCCACCAGGGTGTAATTGCCCAGGCGAAAACGCTGGGCATTGGCCCGGGCGTTGGCCCCATCGGCCTCATTTTTTTCCATGGCCCAGACATGGCCCTGGGGCGCCAGCCGGGCGCATTCCAGGCCCACGGAGCCGGAGCCTGCGCCAATGTCCCAGACCTTGGCGTCCTGCTTCAGGGCCAGCTTGGCCAGGGACAGGGCCCGGGCTTCCTGCTTGGTGATCAGCCCCTTTT
>QKDJ01000233.1 GCA_003252145.1 Azovibrio restrictus | reverse complement strand
ACACCCCCGGATAGGTGATGCCGTCCATGCGCCAGCGTGTATGGCCGGCGTTGAGCAGTTGCGGGTTTCTTCGGTCAGGGAGGCGCCCTTAAAATCAGAAAAGCCCCCGGCCTCCTCGTGAGGCCAGGGGCATGAGACACTGAAGCTCCCATGGCACCAGGATGGCCGACTTGTCCGACTTCCTGAACATTCTCGCCTTCGCCTTCTCCGTGACAGGCCCCATCTTCGTGGTGCTGATGCTGGGGATCGTGCTGGCCCGGGTGGGACTGATCACCGATGCCTTCGTGGACGCCGGCACCAAACTGGTCTTCAACGTTACCCTGCCCTCCCTGCTGTTCATCAGCATCAGCAAGACCAGCCTGAGCCAGACGGAGATCATCGCCCTGACAGGCTACGGCCTGGCGGGCACCCTGGTGGTCTATGTGCTGCTGGAGGTCCTGGCCCGCACCCTGGTCCACCCCGGGTCAGACCGGGGGGTGGTGGTGCAAGGGGCTTTCCGGTCCAACATGGCCATCGTCGGTCTGGCTTACTGCGTAAACGCCTATGGGGAAGCAGGCCTGGCAGCGGCGTCCCTCTACCTGGGCTTCGTCACCATCCTGCTGAACATCCTCTCGGTAGTTACGCTGAACCGCTCCCTCAACCGGCATGGCTCCTGGCAGGACACGCTGAAGGCCATCGCCCACAACCCGCTGATCATTTCCATCCTGCTGGCCCTGCCGGTAGCCTGGACCCATCTGCATCTGCCCGCCGTTCTGCTCAAGACCGGGGAATACTTCGCCCAGATGACGCTGCCCCTGGCGCTGCTGTGCACTGGAGCCTCGCTGAGCCTGGCGGGTTTGCGCCAGGAACCGCGCAATGCCCTCTATGCCACCGCCGGCAAGCTTCTGCTTGTGCCGATACTACTGACCACAGGCGGCTTGGCCCTGGGCTTCCGAGGCATGGAACTGGGCATCCTGTTCATGCTCTCATCCGCCCCCACGGCAGCGGCAAGCTATGTCATGGCCCGCGCCATGGGCGGCAACGCCAGCCTGGCCGCCAATATCATCGTGCTCACCACCCTGGGCTCCATCCTGGTCACCAGCCTGGGCATCATGCTGCTGCGGGGGCAGGGCTGGATGTAATGTGAACAGGCCTGGGAGGCTGAATGGGGAACGCATTGGCTTATGCTGCAATGAAGAGCCGTGCGCATAATTTCAGATCAGGACCATAGAAAGCACAACAAGCAACATCAGACATGCATCTGATCAGGCAAAGGTGTCAGGACAGATTGGCACAGGATCGTATCAAGGTCCGTCGATAGTGTTTACTGTCAGACAAGTCAGCGTTCAGTTGATGCTGTCGCCGACGAGAGTGGTCGGGGTGCATTCCATGAATGCCTTCGCTTCAAGCACCCGGATGTTTTAAAGATAGAAGAGTGAAATGTTGCCAACACGACCCTATTCTTAGCTGGACGCTAAAGGATACAGTCCCAAAAGCACCACTCTGGTTCACCCCACTTGGCTTTCGAGACATACAAACTATAAAAAGACCATAGATTCATCAATCAAGCCGTTGCTCAGCACAAACATGAGCACGACATCTCCTCTCGCGCGTTTCATTCGGAGAGTAGGTGTACGTAATTTCGGCTAAATAAGGGAGTGATCCAGATGCAATACAAGCGACTAATTGGTGGTCTAAGGGTAGTCATGGCAATCCCCTTGCTCGTATCTGTGGGAGAGGCCCATGCCATTGTCACGCCCGAGTTGGTCCCAATTTCCAGCACCATCACACTCAACTGTGATGGATCAGATGACACCACCAGTACTACGAAGCTTATTCACTCGCGCACCTGCGAGTGGGAATCCGGTGATCTGTATGCCAATACTGTTGGAGAAGCGTTCCCAGATGTCCCCCTGGTGTTGGTTGAGACATTGACGCGGGGTGCTGCCTCTGCGGCAGCCACATCCGAGATCGATTTGGAAATTCGAGTCAACACCTTGAAAACTCCCCCAGTAGCGACGAGCGTGGTCGACATTGCCGGTTATGCAAGTGGGGAAGTATCACTGGCCGGAGCATCCTACGGCACTGTGCGGATTGGCTTAGATGGACCAGGACACTCGGATACTACGCTGGCCTTTGGCCCGCCCAATTTTTCAGACTTCATGTTCTCGGTGGGTATCGTTCCAGATAGTGTTTACACGGCAACCTTACAGGCCTCCTGCATTTCCAGCGGGGATGAAGGTCATTGTTTTGCCGTATTGGATCCCCTATTGGACTTTGATCAAGAGGCTTTCAATGCCCGTCTCGGTGCAGACAGCTATCTATTGGCGGATTACTTTGCGATAGAGATCAGTGCGCCCGTCCCAGAGCCAGCATCCTACGCGATGATGTTGGCTGGCCTTGGTTTGCTTGGTTGGATGATGCATCGCCGACGTCGATAGGAGTCTCTAACTTCGGCACATTCGGCCATCGATATAATCCAATAGGGATTTCTGTTGAAGCCGTGGGGAAAATAACTCACTGGCCTAGCTCTGCATTCAGCGCAGCTACAAAGCAGCGAGTTCCAGCGTCGGCGATCAAACACCCCAGGAGAAATGATGTCCCCCGCAACAGATTCCACCCCCGCCCAAGCCGCTCTGGTGGCTGTGGCCAGCAAGGACAACCGGCAGATCGACGAGCATTTCGGCCATGCCGAGGAATTCAAGATCTACAGCGTGACAGCAGACGGTGCGACCTACCTGGAGACCCGCCTGGTGGAGCACTACTGCCAGGGTGGTTATGGCGACGAGGACAAGCGGGAGGTCATCCTGCGGGCCCTGGCCGACTGCCGGGCTCTGTTCTGTGCCCGCGTGGGCGAAGGCCCCAAGAACCGGCTCCGGGAGGCAGGCATCGAACCAGTGGACGCCTACCCCTATGGCCTGATCGAACCTTCTTTGCTGGCGTGGTACCAAAAGACCTGATACGCGCTTGATTCCTCATTTACTGGCATCCACATGGTTGCCATACGCAAAATAGGCATCAAGAAGAATCGACAAAGTGGAGGGTGATCACCCATGAGTATTGAACTCCCCAAAGAGGCCTACCAAGAAGCCGTCAGTTCCTTGCAGCGCTATGCGCGCGAGAATTTCGACGAGGAGATGGGCAATATCGCCGCGGCCGGTCTGCTGGATTTCTTCCTGGAGGAGATTGCCCCCATCGTCTACAACAGGGCCGTAGAAAATGCGCAGGAACGTCTGCAGATGCGTATCGCGGAATTGGATATCGAAATCCACGAAGACCCGTTCCAGTACTGGCCCCGCCGCCTGCGCTCAGGCAAGCCACGCCGCTGAACGCTTCATCTGAGCTGCCTCATGGGTGCCAAGACTTGGATGCTGGTCATTGCCCAAGCCAATGCGCGAGACGCCCTCGCTGCCAAGCCCGCCCTGGACCACAAGGCGACACACGAACTGGCCGAAAGGCTCTTCCCAGAAGACAAACTGGAATATGTCGGAACCGGTGATCTGTCTTTCACTTCCCCGCCGAAAAATGAAATTTTCATCGGCTGTTTCGACGGTGTTTCGGTCATCGCGGCCAAGGAGTTCGGTATGGATTATCCCTCCCGACTACCTGAACGGTTCCTAACTGTTGTTGGCAACGGCACGGTCACACTCCATGCCATGCATAGTGTGGTGGATTGGTTTGCCTATGCGAATTGGGTTAACGGGCGGCTGATGCGCTCCCTCAGCCTGTCCCCAGACGACGGCATCCTGGAGGATATCGGCCCCCACCTGCCCTTCGAAGAACCCTATTGGTCCGGAGAATATCCTGCCGTGGAGGGCGAAGAGGATGCCTACCCGTTTCCATTTCATCCCCTGGATCTGAGCGAGACCGCCTTGAAGGCGCTGTTCGGCTATCAGCTGGAAGGGGAGATAGATGAGACCCTGCTGGACCCGACGTCGATCCCCCTGCTTCGATTTCGACGTCGCCCCTCGCCATGGTGGAAATTCTGGTAACTGGCGGCTCGTGGTGCTCATTTTTCCAGGGTGCATTGGCACCTTGCCATGTGAACACAGGATTCACTC
>QKDJ01000065.1 GCA_003252145.1 Azovibrio restrictus | reverse complement strand
TGAGCAAATCTTCGCTGACGACCTCGCCATCCGTGGGAACAACAGCCAACTCCCCATCCATACGCAAGGCGGCATCCAGACGGACATCGTCTTCCCCACCACTCAAAACCAGGCGGTCCCCCGCAGGCTCTGGTGCTGGCAAGGTGAGACTAGGAAGGGGGGCGACAGCCGGCGCGGGCGTTTGTTTACGAGGAGGAGGAGTGAGCACCGTATCCCTGATGCGCAAGGGCGGCGGTGCCGGCGGCAGATCTGGAATGACCAGTTCTGCTCCTTCTGGCAGTTTTTGCCAGGTTCCCCATGAAGAGCGAAGCCCCAGATGGCGATTGGCGGTAACCAAGGCCCGGGCAAAACGACGCTGATCAGAACGGCTATCCGGATAGAACTCGGCCGCCACGCTGGCCGGGGTCTCACCGGCTCGGGCGACACGACCATTTCCAGAGGTTCTGGACTTTCCCTCTGACGGAGTTTGCCTTACCGCTCGAACCACCGGTGGAGATGGCATGAGGGTGTAGGTACGCAGCAGATCGTGACCACAGGTCACCTGAATCCCGACCTGCAAAATGGGCTCAGCCAGGGGACGCGCTCCGGTCAAGATGACCTTGTTACCTTTGACGGAAAAACTCCCCTGTTTCAACCAGGGCAGATCCCCTTCCGGTCGAACCAATCGAAAACAGCTGGATTCAATTTTTTCCGATGGAGTACGCAGCAGACTGATGTCTGCCTGGAGAACCTCACCCAGGCTTGAACTGGTTTGCAGTTCCCCAAGCCCCATAGCCATGACCTGGCCAGAAAAGGCCAGCATGACCGCTGCGCTCAGACAGGACTGCTTATATCCAGATGGCATATAGTGCCGTATATTTCTGAGAAAACCCGGGAATATTACACTTACTTGCTTTTTGAATAAATACTCGGATCGAAACTAGCCACCCACTCCGGGCGATAAACCAGCATCAATGTCGTTGTCATCCCCGAAAGCCAGGCTTCGGAAAAACCAAGCAATAAAAAATAGGGCAGATACTCTTCAAGCAGATAAGTACCGTCATAAGTGCCCGCCAGAGCATAGACAGAAGCTGCTCCTACCCCAAGACCGATGACCACCAGGGCTGCGCCGAAAAAAGCCTTGAGAAACACAAACACAAAAAAATGACGGGGAAAATAACGATCTACTACCCAACTGATCCTCCCAGCCAGCAAGACCCCCCAAGCCCCCGTCATCAGTGCATTTAGTGCAAAACTTTCCCAGGCCAATGCGCCGTTTAGGGTTAGTCCAAGCAGCACCAGGTTGAGTCCGATGAAGGCCAAGCGTTCCCGGAATACCAAAGTCATCACCATGATGCCGGTCAGGTGCAAATCAAGGCCTGGCTTTACGCCGGCCTTCATGCTCCAGAGCAACAGCAGTACGACGACACACCCCAACCAGACGTTGAAGCGCTCCCCTTCCATCAAACCTTTCCAGGGGGCAGTCCGCAGGCAGTACAGCATTAAGGGCAGCCAGACCAGGGCAGCCGCCCAGTACCACACTTCATCCAGCAATGGATAAGGCAGGTTCAAATCAATCCCCGCAAGGGTTATCGCTCTGTTGTCCTGACATCTGGGTGCGCCAAGTCTTTAAGGCCAGAGCCAGTTGATCTGCGGCCGAGGCCAAGGCTTTCACGCCTCCCGGGGCGTCCGGAGTCGGCGCAGGAGCTTCCAGCACCCAGAGCCGCTCATCGACCAAGCCACCTCTCTGCGCCATCAAACTGGCTCGAACCGCCAGTACGCCAGCGCTCTGATTGGCGCTAGAAAATACCTGTTCAAAACGACGAACTTCCAATTGCAAGCGACAGTTGTCAGTTCCATGAACAGACTCCCAAAACAGTTGTCCCTCAAGACGCTTGCGCAACACATCACTGGGAGTACTGATCCAACGGGAATTGGCATACTCCATCACCCGGCTACCATCGGCATAGGCAAGACGATAAAGCATGGAACTCCCCTCACCTCCGTTCGTACTGACAAGGGAAAAGCGCCAGGGGCGTACGCCTTGTTTCTGCGTGCTGGCGGGCACTCCCAGGTCAAACATGGCGGCCGGCGCCACACCATTACGATAACCGGGTGAAGCGCAGCCAGCGGCAAGCAGAGCCAAAAACAATATCAGGTAACGCATGAACAATCCTTAATGGGTCGCCGGGGCAGAAGGCGGCGAGAAGCCGGGCTCTCCGGGACCCGGAGGTCCTGGGGGTGAGCCAAAAACCAGACTCTGGGGCGAGTCCTCCAACATGTGCAGCACCCGATTCAGTTGCCGGGCAGTCGCACTCAACTCGGAGGTCATGCCATTGATCTGGTTCACCATGTCCCCATTCCCGGATACGGAAGGCTCTCCCAGGATGGCATCGGCCTTGGCAGAAAGCCCTCGCATCTGGGTCATCAGCTTGCGGGCTTCACCCAACAAGGGGCCGGATTCCTGAGCCGCCTTGGACAGCCCTGTCACGTTGTCTTCTGACAGCAGTTTCTCCAGCTGGCCCAGGGAGGTGCTCATGCGTCCTGTGGCCTGCTCCAGATTGGCCAGACTGCGTTCCAGGGAATGCCGGTTTTTCGGATTAAGGACCTCATTGGCCCCTTCAAGAAACTGGCGAGTCTGAGCCAGCACTGCTGGCAGGGCATCCTCCAGGTGATCCAGCAGGGAGGGTTGCATGGCGATACGAGGAAGATCGTCTTCCAGGGCGCGCACATCCTGCCCACTATCCTCCAGCAGCACATGGGCAATCCCGGTCACTCCCTGGTAAGACAATTTGGCGGTGGTACCACGGGTCAGGGGAACCAGCCGATCCACCTCCAAAAGAATCAGGATATTGCGCACATCCGCCGGATCCAGCCGGATATCCAGGACCTTGCCTACACGGATACCACGATAACGAACCTGGGCCTGAGGATTGAGGCCGGATACATTCTGCTGGGTTACCACCATGACTTCACGGGTTTCCTCCCGCTTCTCCCCAAAGACATAGAGGACCAGCAAGGCGGCAAATCCCAGGGTCAAGGTAAAGAGGCCGGCGATCAGGGCGTGGGAACGATTTTCCATAACTCAGTCTGGCAACCCTTTACTGGGTCAAACGATGATTTTCAAAAAATTGGCGAATGACCGGGTGATCTACCGCCACAACAGTTTCCAGAGGGCCTTTCACCAGGATGCGCTGTTCGGCCAGCACGGCCACCTGGCTCCCCAGCCCGTAAATGGTGTCGATATCATGGGTCACCAGCACCACGGTGAAGCCGATGGATCGCTGCAACTCACGAATCAGACCTACAAAATTCTGACTACGTACCGGGTCCAGACCGGCAGTGGGTTCATCCAGCAGGAGCAGTTCCGGTTCCAGGGCCAGTGCTCGGGCCAGAGCCACCCGTTTGATCATGCCGCCGGATAGCTCGGAGGGCATCAAGGCAGCATGTTTGGGCTCCAGCTCCACCATGGCCAGCTTCAGATACACCAGCTCCCTGATCCACTCCTCATCCAGAAACCGCAATTCACGTAGGGGAAAAGCAATATTGTCATAAACGGAAAGCGCCGAAAACAAGGCCCCCTGTTGAAACAACATCCCCAAGCGACGGCGCAGGCTCCGTTGCAGCAGGGGATCCGGGTCGTACAAATCCTCGCCAAACAGATGCACGGTCCCCCGCGTAGGCCGTAGCAGCCCCAGGATTTCCCGCAACAAGGTGGTTTTCCCGCTCCCGGAGCCTCCGACCAGGGACACCACTTCCCCGGGAAAAACCTGAAAATCCAGCCCCTGGTGTATGACCACGTCCCGGTACTGACTCCGGATACCTTGCATCTTGATGACCGGAACCGTGCTCATGCGGGCATCCCGATACTACGGGTGAAGATGGCAAAGATGGCATCCACGACGATCACCAGCGTGATGGCCGTCACCACGGAAGCCGTTGTCCGCATGGAAAGGCTTTCCGTGTTGGGCCGCACATGCAAGCCAAACTGACAGGCCAGCAAGGCGATCAGAAAGCCGAACACCGCCCCCTTGGCAAGACCGATCCATAAATTGGCCACG
>QKDJ01000093.1 GCA_003252145.1 Azovibrio restrictus | reverse complement strand
CACAACAGGGTTTTGCCGCAACCGGAAGGACCGATGATCAGCACATTGCTCTTGTCCGTCAGCGCACCCGCCTGAGCATCGGCCAGGGCCAGACGGCGGTAATGGGTGTAGACCGCCACCGCCAGCACCTGCTTGGCATCCTCCTGGCCAATCACATACTGGTCCAGGTAGGCCACCAGTTCGCTGGGCTTGCACACTTCCAGGCTCATTCCAGATTTCCTTCATCCGCCACACAGGGCAGGTCGATGATGTCTTCGGCCTTGCAGGGCCGGGAAAACAGATAGCCCTGCAATTGATCACATTCCAGTTCCAGCAGGCGACGGCGCTGGGCCTCGGTTTCCACCCCTTCAGCCACCACTTCCATGGACAGGGCATGGGACAGCAGGATGATGGCCTGGACCACCGAGCGAGCCTCGGCTTCCTTGCCCAGATTCTGGATGAAACTCTTGTCGATTTTCACCACATCCACCGGGTAGCGGGACAGGTAGGAGAAGGAGGAATAGCCCGTACCAAAATCATCAATGGCGATACGGATGCCCTGCTCACGGAAGCGGGAGAAGAGGCTGAACACCCGCTCGGGATCATCGGCCAGGGAAGATTCCGTCAGCTCGATTTCCAGGCTGGAGGGGTCAATTCCCGTCTCGGCAATGGTCTCGAACACCATGTCGGCAAAGGAGGGATTGCGCAACTGACGGGCAGATACATTGACCGCCACCCGGTTGATGGGCAAGCCCTGTATCTGCCAGGCCACCAGTTGCCGACAGGCGGTCTCCAGGCACCAACGTCCCAGAATATCGATATAGCCCGTGGCTTCTGCCAGATGAATGAATTGCTCCGGCATGAGCAGGCCCCGCACGGGATGCTGCCAGCGCACCAGGGCCTCCACCCCGCTGATGCCTCCGGTGGCCGGACTCACCTGGGGCTGGTAATGGAGCCGCAACTCGTTGCGGGCCACGGAATGGCGCAGGGCACTTTCCAGCTCCAGACGATCCAGGGAATTCTCGCTGTCGCTTTCCAGGAAGAAGCGGAAGGCCGAGCGACCGGCATCCTTGGCGTTATAGAGAGCCACGTCCGCATGTTTGAGCAGGACTTCCGGCGTTTCCCCATCGGAGGGATAGACGGCGATGCCGATACTGGTGGAGGTGAACACCTCCCGCCCTTCCAGATCGAAGGGGGTTTCAAACTCAAGCAGCATGCGGCTGGCCAGACTGGCCGCATCCGCATGGGAAGAGATTTCCGGCAGCAACAAGGCAAATTCGTCGCCCCCCAGGCGCCCCAGGGTATCGCCCTCCCGCAGCAGGGTGCTCAGGCGCTGGCTCACGGATTTGAGCAGGATGTCTCCCGCCGCATGGCCCAGGGAATCGTTGATGGATTTAAAGCGATCCAGGTCCATGAGCATGATGGCCATGGGCCGGCGAGTCCGGTGCGCCTGATGCATGGCATTGTCCAGGCGATCATTGAAGAGCAGGCGGTTGGCCAATCCAGTCAGAGGATCGTGGTAGGCCAGGTGATGAATATAGGCCTCGGCCTGCTTGCGCTCGGAAATGTCCGAGAACAGGGCGATGTACTGGATCACCTGACCGTTCCCGTCGCGCACGGCGGTGATGGACAGCCATTCCGGATAGGTTTCCCCGCTCTTGCGGCGATTGATGATCTCGCCTTGCCATTTGCCGTCCTGGTTCAGGGCCTTCCACATATCCTGGTAGAACTCGGCCCCATGCAGACCTGAGGCCAGCAGATCTCCCGGCTTGTGCCCCACTGCCTCGGCCTCGGCAAAACCAGTGATACTGCTGAAGGCCGCATTCACCGACTGGATGCGGCCCTGGGCATCGGTAATGGTCATGGCTTCTGAAAGGTTGTCGAACACCCGGGCAGCCAGTTGCAGACGGGCCTCGGACTGGCGCTGCTGGGTCATGTCACGGAACGAGGTCACATAGCCCCCCGGACCAGCGCCTCCGTCCGTACGGGGCATGGCCCCGCCCAGGAAGGCAGCCGGGAAGCGCTCGCCATCCGCCCGTTGCAACCACTCCTCTCCCTCATAGGGACGCCCGGCGGACAAGGCGGCTCGCAGGGAGGAATCGCGCAGATCCTGCTCGGGCATGAAGGCGGACACATCCCGCCCCAGCAGTTCGCTTTCACTGCGCCCGAGCAGCACTTCGGCTCGCCGATTCATGAAATTGAGGTAGCCCCGGCCGTCGAAACTGAGAATCCCTTCCCCCAGGTGATCGGCCACGTTATCCAGCAGGGCGTGGCTGCTGGCCAGCTCCCGGGCCGTATGCCGCAGACGCAGCATGATCAGAGCTGCCAGAGCAATCAGGAACAAGGCGAAGATGGCCATCAGGCGCCGGTAATGTTCAGCCCGAGCCGCAGCCTGGGCATGTACCCGGGCGTATTCGACATAGGCCCGCTCCAGATCCTCCGGATAGGTGCTGCGGGCGATCTCGTGCATGAGGTTTTGCACCGGGAGGAAATTATTGACGATGATCTTGCCGTGGGAAGCCAACAGGCGCCCTTGAGTGACGGCAGGTTCGGGCCAACGGGTCGACTCGTCTTCCAGTTTGTTAAGCCCGGCCAAGGTCATGAAGATATCTTTGGCCTGCTGTTCGCTGACAAAAATCAGGACATCCCGAGTCACCGAATTGAGTAAGCCCACGGGGAAACTGGATTTCGCATCCCAGTCCGAATGCAGCAGGGTCGTCAAATTGACGAAGTGGTAGAGGGAATTCACCAGCACGGCATTCTGGCGCTTGAAGTCATCCAGCTGTTGCTGCTTCCTGGCCCAGGCTTCCCGGGCAGGCCCCAAGGTGTCCTGCAGGCCAAGACGGACAAAGTCTTCCTGCATGTCCCCAAGCAGGACATCCATCTGGGAGGAGGCCAAGGCCAGATCGTCGTAATTCAGTAATTGCCGGTGGCGCAAGCGCAGCACATCCAGATTGACTCGGGTATCCAGACTCAGAGCCTGACGGACGTTGATCTCCACACGGCTACGGTCTGCATCATTGATCCGGGCACTCAGGGCATAAAGGGAAACCAGGACCGTTGCCAAAAAGGTCAGCAGAAACCAGGGCATCAGGGCACGCAAACGTCCATTCATTGCTTAAGCTCCGATCCCTGCAATTGCTCGCCCGTCAGGGCATGAAGGAAATGCACGATGGACAATACATCACTACGAGGAAGCTCCACGCCCAACTGGTAGCGCCCCATGGCCGCGACGGCCTCTTCCAGGGTCGCGACGGAAGCGTCATGAAAATAGGGGGCGGTCAGGGCCACATTCCGCAGACTGGGTACCTTGAATACATGACGATCCTCTTCCCGGCCCGTCACGTTGAAGCGCCCCTGATCTGCCGCACTGATTTTTGTCTTGCTGGCAAAGTAATCTTCCATAACCCCAAAGCGCTGGAAGAGATTTCCTCCCACGTTGGCTCCCTGATGGCAAGCCACGCACCCGTAGCGTTTGAACAGGCGATAGCCGGCGAGTTCCTCGGCGCTCAGGGCATCGGCATCCCCCTGTAACCAACGATCCATACGGGAAGGCGTCACCAGGGAACGCTCGAACTCGGCAATGGCATCCTGAATGGCCGTAGCCGTGGGAGGAGTCTTGTAGATGGCGATGAACTGGGCCTCGGTCTGGGCATCAGACTTGAGCTTGGCCGTTACTTCGGCCCAGGAAGACGCCATCTCAATGGGGTTATGAACCGGGCCGGCCACCTGATCAAACAGACTGGGGGAACGACCATCCCAAAACTGACGGAAATTGAGGGCTGCGTTATAGACAGAAGGCGCATTGATTGTCCCCTCCTGCTGCCCCACCCCCATGGACTTGGCCCGCTGATCCACGCCACCACGAGACAGGTCATGGCAGGACGCACAACTGATGCTGTTATCCCGGGACAAACGGGGATCATGAAACAAGGCACGCCCAAGAGCCACCTTGCGCCCATCCAGATTACGATCCTGCATCACGGGAACCAAAGGTTCGTCCCAACGAACTGCCTCAGCCCGAGAGCCAGATCCTGTTGGGGCCTGGCTTCCTGCCATGATCTGCCCCACCGG
>QKDJ01000238.1 GCA_003252145.1 Azovibrio restrictus | reverse complement strand
GCGGTGGGGTGACAGGTGTCCAGGGGAAAATCGCTGGTGCGGCTGCCCTCGGGGAAGATCAGCACTACGGCCTCCTCTTCCAGTTCCTGGCGCGCTCCCAAAATCATGGCGGCGGGCTCCGTGTTGCGGATGTAGCGGGCCAGCCGGGCAGCCGAGCCGAACAGCAGGTTGTCCATGAGCGCCCCCTTCATGATGCAGGCCACATTGGGCACCCGAGAGATGATCAGCACCGCATCCAGCAGGGAAGGATGGTTGGCCACCAGAATCACCGGGCCGGACTGACCTACCTCTCGCAGAATGCGCAGGTCGAAGCGGCAGGCGCAGAAGGTTTCGAGAAAGGCCGTGTAAATCCGGAAACCCAGGCGGATCATGTAGCGCCCCAGGCGTTTGCCGGCGGTTTTGGGCAGCACCGGGTAGAGCACCAGGGCGAAAGGCAGCCAGATCAGGCAGATGAGAGCCAAAGACCCCAGGCCCATAAACATGGCCAGCACCTGATAAGCCCGCCAGAGCAGGGAGGGCCGGGCTTCAGCCACGGGATGACTCGGACCTTGACGTACCGGCAGGCAGGTCATGGATGCCCATGGCTTCGATTTCCACCAGCAGGTCGGCCCGGCACACATCCGCCTGGAGGCAGGTGATATCCACCTCCGGCCCCAGTTGCTCCCGCAGCCAGGCCAGCACCTCCGGGCCGTCTTCCGCCAGACGGATATAGGCCCGGTAAGCCAGTTCGCCCAGGGCAAAGGGGGCCGAGCGCCCCCGGCGGTTGGCCTCTTCCAGCACGGCACCAATATTGGCCAGGGTTTCCCGGCACTGGGCTAGCAGGTCTTCATGGTGCACGGTGCTGTGCCCCAGGATGCTGGCCGTGCCGGACACCAACAGCAATTCCTGCCCAGGCGGATAGGCCAGGGCACCCCGGGAAAAGCAGGGGGCCCGGGGGCCATAGGTTTCCGGGTAGTTGTAGGCACTGATCTGGCGGGGGTTTTCCAGGGGCACGGCAGCCATAGGCCCGGCCAGGAAGGCCACGGACAGGGGGCCGTCCGCCAGGCCGATGGCGCAGGCGGCAGGCATGTTGCCCGTCACCCCCCGGTGGTGGGCCAGAAAGGCATCCTGGCGGCCGATGTTGAATTGCCGGTAACGTTCCAGCCCCGCCTCTTCTGCATTGATGCGGGCCATGTAGTTCCAGGCCCGCCAGAGATGGGGCAGCCCCTGAGCCTCCAACAGGCGGAAAATGCGTTGATAGGCGGATTCACTGGCGGCCTGGAGGGCTGTGACCTGGCCCTGGGCAAAATCAGCCTCCTCCAGAGTGAGCACCCCGTAGAGCATGTGGCCCACCCGGCGCCACTGGATGCCTTCCTGGCTGCCCTGGGTGCTTTCACCCGTGGCCGTCCATACTTCACGCAGGCCGTCATGGGCGCTTTCCAGCAGGGGCGCGGCGACCCATTGTTCGGGCCAGGAAATGTCAGATAGCCCAGCAGGCGCCGACGAACCCAGGCAAGCCCCCACCAGGGGCACGCCGGAGTCTTGCAGGCCAGCCGGAATCCGGGGCGAGGGACGATGAAACTTCAGGGACACGGAGCTCAGACGTTCTAAATTCAGGCGTTGTAAACCGCGGGGTCATCCACCTTGCGGATATTGAAGCGGCGACGTTTCCAGCCCATGAAGGCCCGCTTGGGCTGAATCAGGTTGGCAAAGTAGTAAAGAAACTTGAAGACCCAGATGGAACGCCAGATGGGGGTCTTGCCGAAGATGTCTCCGGCCAGCACGGAAAGCAGCGCCTCCTTCACCCGGAAGATGTTCTTCGGGTACATGAAGAAGTCCCGCATGATGGGATTGGTGACCCGGTAGATGAACCAGGAGAATTCCTTGGGGCCATGGCGCATCTGCCGGTCGAACTGCTTCAGGGCTGCTTTGGCCCGGGCCGGGTCCTGCAAGCAGGCATCGATGGCTTCGGCTCCGATCACTCCGCTGTTCATGGCCAGCCAGACCCCGGAGGAAAACACTGGGTCGATGAAGGCGTAGGCATCCCCCAGCAGCATGTAATTGCGGCCGTGATTGTGTTCGGAGACGTAGGAAAAATTGCCCGTGGCTTCCACCTCGGTCACCCGGGTGGCCATTTTCAGGCGCTCGGACAGGGGCCCACACATGGCAATGCCATCCATGAGGAACTGCTCCAGGCTGCGCTCCCCCTTGGTCTTCATGTAGTAGGGCCAGGTGACCATGCCGATGCTGGTCACGTCGTTCATCATGGGGATGAACCAGAACCAGCCATGCTCGAACCAGAAGATGGTGATATGGCCCTCGGCCATGCCTTCGTGGCGCACCGCCCCCTGGAAATGGGCATAGATGGCCGAGCTGTTGTGCTTGGGGTTACGGTGCTTGATGCGGAAACGGTTGGAGAGGAAGGTGTCGCGGCCCGATGCATCCACCAGGAAACGGGCCTGCCATTCCCGGGGACCTTCCTCATCTTCGGCCTGGACCACCACGCAATCGTCAGACACGAATTCCACGCCGGTGGCCTTGCAACCCTCGTGGACCTCCACCCCCTTGCGGGCGGCATTCTGCAGCAACACCGTATCGAATTCGGCCCGGGGCACCTGGTAGGCGTAGGGCATGCTCTTGTCCCAGGCGTCGGCAAACTCGAACACCTGGGTGTGTTCATGGCAGGGAGAGACAAACTCGGCCCCGCGCTTGACCATGCCCAGCTCGCGCACTTCCTCGGCCACGCCCAGGCGCTCGAACAGGGGCAGGTTGGCAGGCAGCAGGGATTCGCCGATGTGGAAACGGGGATGCCGGGCCTTGTCCAGCACCACCACCTTGTATCCCTTTTCCGCCAGCAGCGGTGCCACAGTGGAGCCGGCGGGGCCACCACCGATCACCAGCACGTCGCACTGGCTGCGCATCTTCTCCCTAGCCTGAGTTTCCATACCGAACCCCTGATTTATCGTTATGAGAAGGCCGGAAACCCAAGGGATTCCGGCCAGGGGCGCATTATACCCGCAGCCTATGCCACTGGCAGATTTGTGGAGGACTTGAGAAACTGGATGGCTTCCTTGCGGGACAGGGGAGTCGGGGACATGGAGACCAAGTTATCCACCTGCAAATCCATGGAAAGCTGGGGCTTCAAACCCTGGGGCTGGCGAGGATGCAGGGCAAAGTCCTGTTTGGCCTGTTCGATCTGAGCCTTGTTGGCGCTGAAGTAGCGGGCCGCCGCAATGGTTTCGGGCAGATGCTTCAACACGTGCCAGAGACTCCAGCGGTGTTGCCAGAGCCGTTTGGCAAAGCGGCGCCGGTAGCCCTTGCTGTCGTAAAAGCGCTTCACATGCCAGTTGTAGAGGGCATCCATCTCCTCCCGGGAGGCAAAGCCTTCGGGCAGATAGGCGAAGTTGAGGCAGTTCAGGAGACGCCAGTCCTCCACCAGATCACCCTCTGTCCCGCTGGCACACTCGTCCCAGATAGGCGCTCCGTGCAGGGGGCTGAACTTGGTCATGTTCATTTCATCCAGGTCCAGGGAAAGGATGAAATCGCTGGTGGTTCTCACGGTTTCCGGGGTTTCCCCGGGCATGCCGAAGATGAACAGCCCCTTGGCTCGCAGGCCCGCGGCGTGGATCTGGCGCACAGTGTCCCGCACCGCATCCAGCGTCACCCCGGCCTTGTGGCGCTCCATCATGGCCGGGTCGGCGGATTCGATACCCATGGACACCATCAGGGCGCCCGCCTGCTTCAGCTTTTGCAGCATTTCGTCCGAGGTGTGACCGGTGCGGATGGCGCAGTTGAACTGCACCCCCAGAGGCTCGGCAATCAGCATGTCGCACAGGTCCATCACTCGCTGTTTCTTGGCGGTGAACAGATCGTCGTACATGTTGATGTGATAGACCCCGAATCGGTCCCGCAGGTACTTCATGTGCTCGTAGGTGTAGCGGGCCGAATTGGTCTTGTAGAGCCGCTCGAACACCGTCCGATCGCAGAAGGAGCAGGTATAGGGGCAGCCCCGGGAGGTGATCATGGTGGCCCCATGGCGCTTTTCGTAGGCGAACAGGGGCAGGTGGTAGGCGTGGGGAAAGCCCGCCAGTTTT
>QKDJ01000054.1 GCA_003252145.1 Azovibrio restrictus | reverse complement strand
AGGTAGGTGAGCCGTTCGTCCAGGGTACGCAACTGGGTGTCGTCCAGCCCGCCGGTGACTTCCTTGCGGTAACGGGCGATGAAGGGAACGGTGGCGCCTTCGTCCAGCAACTGGACGGCGGCCATGACCTGGGCGGGGCGTACGCCCAGTTCCAGGGCAATGCGGTGTTCGATGGGAGCAAGCATGTATGAGGAGGCTTTTCCGGAAAAGGGCGAACCTTGCCAAAAGCCGGGGCAATAGGCAAGCCCGAATCCATGTCCGGTGGATGTTTGTGAAGGCTGTCTGCCTTGGGAAAAATTAGACTACCCGCGCCTTCTGCAATGGAACTAAATGGAGTAGCATGATTCGATGAAAGATGATTCCAAAATCATGAGAGGAGAAATGAATGAAGGTTGAAACTTTTCTGTTTGGCAATGTGGAAGCAAACCCCGATCAGGTCATTGAGTTTCCTGGCGGCCTGCTGAGCTTTGAAAGCAACAAGCGTTTCATGCTGATTCATGAAGGTGAGGGCGGTGAAGAGCCGGTGAGCTTTACCCTGCAATCCGTGGACGATCCCCATCTGGCTTTGCAGATCATTGATCCGGCTGCCCTGGGTTTCACCTACGAGCTGGCCCTGACCGATGCGTAAACCCAGTCCATCAAGCTGGCTGATCCGGCTGATGCCGCCGTGGTGCTGGTACTGTTCAAGAAGGAAGGCGATGCCGCTGCCTCTCTGGGCGCCAATCTGCGTGCGCCTTTGATCATCAACACCAAGGCCCGCCTGGGGCTGCAGAAGGTGCTGACCCGGGTTCGTCCCAACGTGGTGCTGTCCAACCTGAGCGCTTCTGCCTGAATCTGAATCGCTTGTTCTGCAGTGCTCCAAAAGACCCGGGTCTCCCGGGTCTTTTCAATTGCTCTGCCGCAAACGCGAAACGGCCTGTTGCAACAGGGAAAGATCATCCAGAACCTGCAGGCTGGACTGACGGAAGGCATTCAGGCGATCTGCGGTCAGAGGCTTTTCGCTGATCAGTTGTGAGACCAGATTGTGCATCTGATCATGGTGCCCGACCAATTGCTGGAAAATGTCCAGGTGGCTGTAGTTGCTGGAACCCGAGCCTGACAGCCAGCGCCCCAGGCGACACTGGTTTTGATCGGGAATCTCGGGTAGTGAAGCCCCGTCCCCATCCCGGTTCAGCAGGTTCTCCACCTTTTCCTTCCAGTGCCGGTGTTCCACCTCGGCGGCGATCAGGGGGAAGTCTTCATGACGCCACTGTTCTTCGGCGGCCATCATCCACTCCTGTTCCGGAGTGAAATTGAGCACCCAGTCCGGGAGCTCGTCTGCAGGCATGGGCCGGGCAATGGCGTAACCCTGGGCCTGAATGCAGCCCAGGCGTACCAGCAAGGTGCCGTGGGCCGTGGACTCGACGCCTTCTGCCACTGCATTGCGCTGGAAGGCGTTGGTCAGCCCCAGTACCCCTTCAACGATGGCCAGGGCTTCGGGTTCCCGCAACATGTCGCGGACGAAGGTCTGGTCGATTTTCAGGGTGCTGGCCGGGAGGTTCTTGAAATAGGCCAGTGAGGAGTAGCCGGTACCGAAGTCGTCCAGGGAAAAGGTCACACCCAATGTCTGGCATTCGGTCATTACTTGTCCCGTGTGGATCAGGTCATCCAGGGCAGCGCTTTCCACCACCTCCAGTTCCAGTTGGCTCGGCTTGACCTCCGGGAAAGCGGCCAGGGTGTTGCGCAGCTTGTCTACGAAATGGGCGGATTGAATCTGGCGCGGGGAAAGGTTGACGCTAATGGCCAACTCCAGCCCCTGTTGTTGCCATAGACGCATCTGGGCCAGAGCTTCCTCCAGCACCCATTGACCGATTTCCTCCATGACCTCATGGGTGCTCAATTGGGGCAGAAAGCTGCCTGGCAGCCGCAGGCGGTCTTCACCGGGTTTTTGCCAGCGCAGCAGGGCTTCTGCACCAATGACAATGCCGGAGCACAGATTCACCTTGGGTTGGTAGTGCAGCTGGAACTCCTTCTGCTGGAGCCCCTTGCGGACTTCTGTGACCAGTTCCCGCAGTTCCCGGGCCATCTGATCCTGGGCCACATCGAAGAGGAAGTAACGGTTCTGCCCCCGGCGCTTGGCTTCATACATGGCGTGGTCCGCATGGCGGAGCAGAACATCTCCATCCACCCCGTCATCGGGGAACAGGGTTACGCCGATGGAGGCAGAAATATGGAGCTTGTGACCCAAGGTCAGGAAGGGCTGGACCAGGCTATCCAGAACCCGGCTCATGATGGTTTCCAATTCCGAGATGGAGCCCAGGTCGTTGATGAGCAGTACGAATTCATCACCACCCAGCCGGGCGGCCGTATCTCCTGAACGCAACAATCCCTTGAGTCGAGCGGCCACTTCCACCAGCAACCGGTCGCCCGTGTGGTGCCCGTGCAGGTCATTGACCTGCTTGAAGCCATCCAGGTCCAGGTAGGCGACGGACAGGCGGCTATTGCGCCGACGGGCGTGGGCCAGGGACTGATTCAGGCGATCCATCAGCAGACTGCGATTGGGCAGTCCGGTCAGGGGGTCGTAGTGGGCCAGTTGCTCCAGCCGGTGTTCGTGGGCCTTACGATCAGTGATGTCCGAGAATATGCCCACATATTGGGAGACCTGATCCTTTTCATCCTGAATGGCCGAAAGGGTCATCAGGACCATGACGGCCGAGCCATCCTTGCGCCGATTGATCAATTCCCCATGCCAGGCGCCCTGGGTTCGTACCTGGCGGAACATCTGCTCGAAGAAGGCTTCGTTGTGATGACCGGAATTGAGCAGACGGGCATGTCGGCCCACGCTTTCGTCCCGGGTATAACCCATGAGGCGGCTGAAGGCAGGGTTCACATCCATGATGACGCCAGAAGCATCGGTGATCAGCACTGCATCGTGACTATGGCTGAAAACCCCGGCAGCCATGCGCAGGCTGGCTTCTGCCAGATGGCGTTCGGTGATATCCACCCCTTCGGCCAACAGGCGCAGGGGGCAGCCGTCTTCCTGGTCCAGGCGGCGAAGCTGGAAGCTGACCCAGTGCAAGGTACCGTCTAGGCTGGGGTGGGTGGCCTCGAAGCGGGCCATGCCTCCGGAAATGGTCGTATTGATGGCCTGGCGCAGACGTTCTTTTTGGGCTTCGTCGTGTCGCCACCAGGGGGTGTTCCAGAAGTACTGACCCAGGACCTGTTCCCGGGTGATGCCGATCAGGGCTAGTGCTGAATGGTTCGCCTCAAGTAAGCGGCCTTCACCATCCAGAATGCCCATGAATTGGGAGGCTTGGTGGAAGATGGCTTGCCAGCGGGCCTCAGCCTGAGCCAGTTGCTGACAGACCTGCTTTTGCTCCTTGCCGGTAATTTCCAGTAACTCCTGGCCCAGGCGCTTGAGCATGTCAGCTTCCGTTACCAGCCCTACCAACTGCCCCCGTTCATCCAGTACCGGCAGATGGCGGATACTGTGCTCATGCATGAGCTGGGCGGCATCTGTGACCGAGGTATGGGCATTGATGCAAATGGGGTTGAGGGTCATGACTCCGGCCAGAGGCGCCTGCCGGGTAGCGTGGTTATGGTAAAGGCGCACCACATCCCGCTCCGTCAGCAGACCCAGGGGGCGGCCCTTATCCACCACCACGATGCAATTGCTGTGGTTTTCAGCCATGGCGAAGACCGCCTCGGCAATGGTGGCCTGGGGAGCAAGGGTGGGCAGGCTGTGCTGCATGACCGCCTGTACGTCCTTCAGTCGGCGGTAATAGGCTGCACTCAGGTGACGCTCAAAATCACTCTGGCTGACGATGCCCACAGGTAAGTCATCATTGGTCACCACCAGCAGGTGGCGCACCCCTTTGCTGCTCATCAACTCATAGGCTTCCCGGAATTCCATGCTTTCCGTTGCGGAAAGAACCGGGCTGCTCATGATGTTCCACAGGGGGGTGTCTTCGGCCAGGTTGTTGCCGTAGGCGCGCACCATGTCCTGCTCGGTGATGATGCCGACGATACCTTCGTTGCCGCGAACCAGGATGGAACTGATGTGGGCTTCGGCCAGGGCTCGGGCAGCGTCACCCAGGCAGGCGTCCTGGGGCAGGGTGACAGGTCCTCGGGTCATGATGTTGGCCAGAAGGGTTTTTTTCATGGGGCGACTGACGGGAAAAATATTCTGGCCAGATTGTAGCCAGTCGCCGGATACAACTTTTGATCTAGGTCACTGGCAGCAATTCCGTGCGATAGCGCCGGGCGTTGGCCACGTAATGGGCGGCGCTCTTTTCCAGACGGGCCACTTCTTCATCTGTTAGCTCCCGGATCACCTTGCCTGGGGAGCCCACGATCAGTACCCGGTCCGGGAAGATCTTGCCCTCGGGAATCAGGGTATTGGCGCCGACGATGCTTTGGCGGCCGATCTGGCAGCGGTTGAGGAGCACGGAACCAATGCCGATGAGGCTGCCGTCACCGATGGTGCAACCGTGCAGCATCACCTGATGGCCTACCGTGACCCGGTCGCCGATGTGCATGGGGATGCCCGCATCCGTATGCAGTACCGAGTTGTCCTGGATATTGGTTTCCGTACCGATGAAGATGGGGTCGTTGTCTCCCCGTAGCACCGTGTTGAACCAGACAGAAGCCCGGTCTGCCAGGCGAATGTCGCCAATCACGGTGGCGTTGGGGGCAATCCAGACATCCTGGCCCAGTTGGGGGGTGATCTGGCCGAGACGATAGAGATTCATGAGGCGCTCCTTTCGGGCAGGGAGAGTTGGTCCAACAGGCGGGTCAGCAGGGTCCAGCACTGGCCCACGGAATCAATGCGGACCCGTTCTCCCGGGGCATGAGCGCCGCGGATGTCCGGACCGAAGGAAATCATGTCCAGCTGAGGATGGGTGTGGGCGATCAGGCCGCATTCCAGACCCGCGTGGATGACCTGCAGACCGGCGGATTGGCCGTAGGTTTCCACATACACGGCCTGACAGCGGGCCAGGAGAGGCGAGTCGGGGCGGGGCTCCCAGCCCGGGTAGGCCCCATGGATATGAGCTTTGCCCCCGGCGGCCCGAATCTGGCTGGCAATGCGCTCGGCCAGGGCATCCCGCTCCCCATTGACCAGGGAACGCACCAGAAAGCCGGCCTCGCAGGAACCGGGCTCCAGGCCCAGGGTACCCAGGTTATTGGAGCTTTCCACCACGCCGGCAAAAGCCGGGCTCATGGTGGCGACCCCATAGGGGGCCTGGTCCAGGGCCGAGGCCAGCTTGCGCCAGGCCGTCGGTTCGATGACGGTTTCTGAGGCTGCTGCGGGGGTGACTTCAATCTTCAGGGCGGGATCGGTGGTCTGATACTGCTTGCGCAGGCGAGCTTCCAACAGGCTGATGGCGTGGGTGAAGGCGGATTTCTGCTGGGGATGCATGAGCACCAGGGCCCGGGCCGAGCGGGGCAGGGCATTGCGTACGGTGCCGCCATCCAGTCGGCCTACAGCCAGTTTGTAACCCATGCCCACTTCCAGCAGCAGGGCCAGCATGAGTTTGATGGCATTGGCCCGACCTTCGTGGATATTGACGCCCGAGTGGCCGCCGCTCAGGCCATCCAGGGTGATTTCCAGTCCGACCCAGCCGGGAGGGGCGGGGATGGCGGGCGCAGGCAGTTGCCCCACCACGTCCACGCCACCGGCACAGCCCAGGTAGAACTGGCCCCATTCCTCCGTATCCAGATTGATCAGATAGCGGGCTTCCAATGTGCCGGGCTGCAGGCCCCGCACACCACCCATGCCGGCTTCCTCGTCTACTGTGAGTAGCACTTCCAGGGGGCCGTGGGGCAGATTCTCGGCTTCCAGGGCGGCCAGGGCCAGGGCTACGCCGATGCCGTTGTCAGCACCCAGAGTGGTATCCGGGGCCAGGAGCCAGCCGTTTTCCCGTATGACTTGAATGGGGTCCTTCATGAAATCGTGGTCATGACCCCTGTGCTGCTGGCAAACCATGTCCACATGGCCCTGGAGCACGATGCCCGGTGCTTGTTCTCGCCCAGGGGTGGCTGGCTTTCTGATGATCAGGTTGCCAACCGAGTCTTGGCGGGCTTCCAATCCCTTGGCCAGAGCCCATTGTTGGAGATGGGCTACCAGGGCCGCCTCATGTTTGGAGGGGCGGGGAATGGCGCACAGGGTGGCGAAATGACGCCAGACGGCCTGGGGTTCCAGGGCGGCGAAGATGGGGGCGAGGGGATTGGCCAAGGTGGGGTCCATTATCATGGGAGCTTCTGATCTGGAATGTGGGTTCAATGATGAATGATCTGCAGGCGCTGACTAATGCCGTGCTGGCCTTTCGGGATGAGCGGGACTGGGCTCAGTTCCACCGGCTCAGGCATCTGATGGTATCCCTCAGCCTGGAGGCGGGGGAAGTGCTGGAGCTGGCCCAGTGGAAGAGCGACGAGGAACTGGAGGCCCTGGTGGCTGAGCCCCAGGGTAAGGAGGCCCTGGCCGATGAGTGCGCTGACGTGTTGGCTTACCTGTTGTTGCTGGCGGATGGAGCGGGTATTGATCTGGGCCAGGCTCTGGAGCGCAAGCTGGTGAAAAATGCCGCCAAATACCCGGTGGAGAAGAGCTTTGGCCGCCGGGATAAATACACGGATCTGGAATAGCTGCGGGAGCAGAGGGCGCCCCAGTACGCCAAATCCATGAGGCATCAGTTCTCCTGGACTTCCAGTTGCCAGTCGGCCCCATCACCCAGGGCCAGTTGCTGGCTCAGCCAGGGCAGGGTCTGGCGCAGGGTGTCTGCCAGGGTCCAGGGGGGATTGATGATGAACATGCCGCTGCCGTACATGCCGAAACCATCGGTGGCCGGCGCCTGGACCCGCAGGGTGGCGTGGAGCCAGCTCTTGGCGGGCAGTTGTTTCAAGCGATCGGGCAGTTGCCGGGACTCCAGTTTCGAGAGCTGGGGATACCAGAGGGCATAGGTGCCCGTAGCGAAGCGCTTGATGCCTTCCTTCAGGGCCGTAAGCACCAGGGCGTAGTCCTGGCGGGTCTCGAAGGAGGGATCAATGAGTACCAAAGCCCGGCGCGGGGGCGGGGGCAGCAGGGTCTTGAGCAGGGCCAGACCATCCCCTTCACCAATCTGCACTTCCCGCCCCGTGCCCTTGAAGCTCTTGGCCAGCAGCTTTACTTCATTGCTGTGCAGTTCAAAGAGGCGCAGGCGATCGTCCTTGCGCAGGCTTTGCCAGGAAAACCAGGGGGAGCCCGGGTAGTGACGCAACTGGCCGTCCGGGTTCAGGTCCCGCACGCAGTCCAGGTATTCGGCCACGGCCTTGGGTTGTCCGGTGGCGTTCCAGAGTCGGCCAATGCCATCTCGCCATTCCCCCAGTTTCTGGGCCTGTTCTGATTCCAGGCTGTAACGCCCGGCGCCCGCATGGGTATCCACAATCCAGAAGGGATTGGGCTTCTGGGTCATGTATTGAAGGATTTGCACCAGGATCAGGTGTTTGAGCACGTCGGCATGATTGCCGGCATGAAAGGCGTGGCGGTAGCTGAGCATAGAAAAGGGCAGTCAGGGTCAGAGAATGGATTCGAAAAGTTCCAGGTGGGGCGGCCCCAGATACAACTCCCGGGCACTCTTGCCTGCGTTGGCGTGGGCTTTCATGAAGGCTTCGGACGTGGTCCAGGCTTCAAAGGCCTGTTCCGTGGTCCATTCCGTGTGAGAGGCAAACAGGGTGTATTCCTCGGTTTCCTCACCCTTGAGCAGATGGAAACGGACAAAACCCGGTACTTCGCTCAGGTAGCTTTCACGACGGGCCCAATGATCTACAAACTCCTGTTCGCGGCCTTTGGCGATCTTGAAGCGGTTCATGGCGAGAAACATGGCATCGGTCTCCTGAATGAAAGGGATGGGAGTGTGCTTATTTTATCGGAGTGAAGCAGGAATGCTGCGATTGTGAGTGGCAGTTCCCACTGGCATACTGTCTTCCACACCTAACGACACGCCGGGGTTGTCATGCCTCTTTCACGCCTCAGTATCAGAAGCAGTCTGGTTCTTCGGGCATTTGTCATTGTCTTAACTACCCTGGTGTTGTTTACGGCCAGTACCTACCGTTTCATCGTGGCGCCAGCCATTGAGGATATTGCTCACGCTCAGATGAACCAGGCAGCAGAGCAAATCCGCGCCCGGATGCAGCGTCTGCTGGTTACGGTGGAAACCACTTTGGATACCAGTCATCAATGGGGGAAAGACGGGACCCTGGATCTGGATCAGCTGTGGCGTTTCAATGAATTCTTCTTTCCAGTCATCGCCAATCACCGGGAAATTTCTTCCGTTATCTTTGCCCATGAAACGGGGCGCGAAATTTTGCTGCTGCAAAACAGTGATGGGACTTGGGTCAACCGTATCAGTAATCCGGATGCCTGGGGCAAGGAAAGCTACTGGCTGACCTGGAGCGCCACTGGTGTATTGGAAAAGGTGGAGGTGCTTGAGAAGGGCTATGACGCGAGAACCCGGCCCTGGTTCAAGGGGGCCATGGCCCTGAAAAACGATGGGGATCGTTTCTGGACGGCCCCGTATGTTTTCTTTACCACCAAGGAACCGGGCATTACGGCAGCTCGCCGCTGGACGGCCAGTGATGGAAGTCACTATGTCATCGCCCACGATGTGAAACTGCTGGATATCTCTCGCTTCACCAGCAACCTGACTGTGGGGCAGCATGGCTTTTCCATGCTCATGAGTGAGGATGATCAAAAGATCATGGGGGTACCCCATGCACCACAGTTCCAGAGTGAGGATGAGATTCGCCGGGCTGTGTTGAAGACGCCCGATGAATTGCAGATGCCGCAACTCACGGCAGGCTACCAGCAGTGGAAGAAGGAGGGGGCGCCCGAGGGGAAATTGTTGCCCTACGATTTCGCCGGGAGTGAGTGGTTCAGTTTCTTCCACCAGTTTGAACTCGGGGGGCAGCGCTTCTGGCTGGGGGTCATGGCGCCCCAGGATGATTTCATTCCCGGTAGGGCAAAGGACTTGAGTCTGCTACTTGTTTTGGCGGTTGGTGCTCTGGGATTTGCTTTTCTGGTGGCACAGCGCTTGGCCCATCGGTTTTCCCGCCCGGTAGAGCAATTGACGGCGGAAAGTCAGCGGCTCGGTAATCTGGAGTTGGATAAGCCTGTGCAGGTGGACTCGTCCTGGACGGAAATCGACCAGTTGAGCGCCGCCCAGGAAACCATGCGTATCGAGCTGTTGCAGGCAACCCAGTGGCTGGAGGAAACCAATGCCAATCTGGAGGCCAAGGTTCAGGAGCGAACCCGGCAGTTGGAGGAAACCAAGTCTGCGGCTGAAAACTCCCGGCGATTGCTCATGGATATGGCAGATTCACTGCCTTGTGCCGTGTTTCGTTACGAAGAGCCGGTAGATGGGGATGCGGGTTATGCCTTCATCAGCAGTCAGGTCAAGGATGTAGTGGGTTTCGGGCACTTGGATATTCTGATGGATCCTGACTTGCGCTGGACCTACGTGCATCAGGATGACGTGGAGGCTTCCCGCGCCATGATGGAAGAGGCCATACGCGAACGGCACGGAGGCAGCTTTGTGGAGCGGGTAAATCTGCCGGGTAAGGGCATGCATTGGGTGGAAACCCGGCTCGAGATGCTGGCTCTGCCTGATGGTGGATATTCATGGAACGGTTACTGGCTGGACGTGACCGAGGAGCAAATGGCCCGGCAGGAGCTGGCCGACCATCTGACATTTCAGGAAAGTCTCATCGACACCTTGCCCAATCCCCTGTTTTTCAAGGGGCCGGATGGACGCTTCCTGGGCTGCAACCGGGCCTACGAGAAAGCTTTCCATATTGATCGCAGCGATTTGGTGGGCAAGACCGTTCTGGATCTGGAGTTCCTGCCAGAAGCAGATCGTCAGGCCTTTCATCGGGAAGACCGTCAGATCATCGATGATTCTGGCTTTAGCCAGAGGGAAGTGGAGATGACGTTTGCGGATGGTACGAGCCGCTACGTACTTTACGCGGTGAGCGGATTTCATCTATCCGATGGTCGGCCCGGCGGCATGATTGGCGTACTGGTGGATATTTCCAGCCTGAAGCATGCCCAGGAGGCCTTGCAACAGGCCAAGGAGGTGGCGGAGGACGCTACCCGGATGAAGTCGGATTTTCTGGCCAATATGAGTCACGAGATCCGCACCCCCATGAATGCCATCATTGGTATGTCCCACCTGGCCTTGAAGACAGAACTCACTCCCAGGCAGCTGGACTACATCAAGAAAATCCAGCAATCCGGGCAGCACCTGCTGGGCATCATCAACGACATCCTGGATTTCTCGAAGATTGAAGCCGGCAAGCTCAGCATGGAGCGCGTGGAGTTCGATCTGGAGCATGTGCTGGAAAACGTCAGCAACCTGATCTCCGACAAAGCTACGGCCAAGGGATTGGAACTGGTGTTCAACGTGGACAGGGAAGTGCCCTATCAGTTGGTCGGAGACCCTTTGCGTCTTGGTCAGATCTTGATCAACTACGCCAACAATGCGGTGAAGTTCACGGAGACTGGGGAAATCGACATTCTGGTTCAGGTGCGCGAAACGGGAGAGCAGGATGTGCTCCTGTATTTCGCCGTACGGGACACGGGAATCGGATTGAGCCGGGAGCAACAGGAGCGTTTGTTTCAGAGCTTCCAGCAGGCGGACTCCTCTACGACGCGCAAATATGGGGGCACCGGGCTGGGCTTGGCTATTTCGAAAAGCCTGGCCGAGATGATGGATGGTGAGGTGGGCGTCCAATCCACGAAAGGCGAGGGTTCCACCTTCTGGTTTACTGCCCGGCTGGGGCGCAGTACCCGACAGCGCCGGCCCATGGTCTTGAGCCATGAAATGGCCGGTAAGCGGGTGCTGGTGGTGGATGACAACGAAAATGCCCGCCTGGTATTGATGGACCTTTTGCAGAGCATGCAACTGGAAGTGTCGGAAGCACCAAGCGGGGAAGAGGCCTTGCTTCGGGTGCGTGAGGCCGAGAAAGCCGGAAGGCCCTTCTGTGTGGTGCTCCTGGATTGGCTGATGCCGGGTCTGGATGGCCTTGAAACAGCCCGTAGTCTGCGTGACGAATGGGGCAGCCGCACACCGAGTCTGGTCATGGTCACAGCCCATGGTCGGGAGGAGGTGATGCATGGTGCTCACCAGGCAGGTATCGACAATGTCCTGATCAAACCGGTCAGTGCCTCCTTGCTCTTTGACGAGATGGTTCGGGTCTTGGGGGGAGAGCAAATAGAGGAACTGCCAAGCTATACCAAATCGGCTGGGCAGGACAAGGATTTGGCCTCCCTGGCGGGGGCCCGGGTGCTGTTGGTAGAAGACAACGAACTCAATCAGCAGGTGGCTCGGGAACTCCTTGAGGATGCAGGCTTTCTGGTGGATGTGGCCGATGATGGTGCCATGGCGCTGGAATTCGCCCATCGGGCTGGCAATCCGCACTACGACATCGTGCTCATGGATATGCAGATGCCCGTGATGGACGGCCTTGAGGCCACGCGCCAGTTGCGTGCTGCAGGCTATGGCATGCCCATTGTCGCCATGACGGCTAATGCCATGCAGGGGGACAAGGAGCGTTGCCTGGAGGCGGGCATGAATGATCACCTGGCCAAACCCATCGAGCCGGAACATCTCTGGAACGCCTTGCGCCGCTGGATCGCCCATCGGCCGGGCCTGGGTCAGGCTCGGGAGGCGGTGATCCAGAAGCCCCAGGAGAAAAATGCCTTGCCGCGCCAGATTCCCGGGCTGGATGTGGCTGATGGGCTGCGTCGGGTGCTGGGCAAGGAAAGTCTGTATCGCAGCATGCTGGAGAAATTTGTCGGAGGGCAGGCTGACGTTCCGGAGCGAATCCTGAAGGCCATTGAGGAAGGGGATTGGGAGCTGGCTGAACGCCTGGCCCATACCCTGCGGGGCGTGGCAGGTAATGTTGGTGCCCAGGAGGTCATGAAGGCGGCAGCTGAGCTTGAGGCCATTTGCAAGAACAGTCGAGTTGCAGATGCCGCAACGACCTCCCTCGATGTACTGCGAGGTTTGCTTGCGCCGCTCATCGCTACCTTGAGGGAAGTCCTCGGCGGTCTAGGAGGTGAAGCTTTGAGCGACACCCCTCTGGATCAAGTACGCCTGAACCAGGTGCTGGTCCGTCTTGCACGCTTGTTGGCTGAAGACGATGCGGAAGCCGGGGATGTGCTGCAGTCTGAAAGTGTCTTGTTGAAACAGGGGCTGGGCGCAGCCTTTGGTGCCGTTGCGTCGGCCGTTCAACATTTTGAGTTTGAGGGAGCTCTGGCGGCATTGCGGGCCGCCTGCGAACAGCGTGGTATTACCTTGGAGAGCTGATCATGAGTGATGCACTGGACTTTACGGACAAGCCCACGATTCTGGTGGTGGATGACACTCCGGATAATCTTTCCCTGATGGGCGCCTTGCTCAAGGATGTCTACAAGGTCAAGGTGGCCAACAATGGGGAAAAGGCCTTGCGTATTGCTGCTTCCGATACCCCGCCGGACCTGATCCTGCTGGACATCATGATGCCGGAAATGGACGGCTATCAAGTCTGTGTCCGACTCAAGGCAGAGCCGGGAACCCGGGATATTCCCGTGATCTTCCTGACGGCCAAGGCTGCGGAAGAGGATGAAACCAAGGGTTTATCCCTGGGGGCCGTGGATTACATCACCAAGCCCATCAGTCCGCCCATTGTGCTGGCCCGGGTGGCCACCCACCTGCAACTCAAGGCCAGTTCCGATTTCCTGAAGGACAAGGCGGCTTACCTGGAAACCGAGGTAGGCAAGCGCACTCGGGAGCTCCAGGCCATCCAGGATGTGACCATCCTGGCCATGGCGTCCCTGGCGGAGACACGGGACAACGAAACCGGCAATCACATTCGGCGTACCCAGCATTACGTCAAGGTGCTTGGGCAGCAATTGCAGGATCATCCCCGGTTCCGTCACTATCTGACAGGGCCCATGCTGGAGACCCTGTTCAAGTCCGCTCCTCTGCACGACATCGGCAAGGTGGGTATTCCCGATCGTATCCTGCTCAAGCCGGGACGTTTTACCCCGGAAGAGTTCGAAATCATGAAGACCCATACCACCCTGGGGCGGGATGCCATTACCCAGGCAGAAGCCCAACTGGGAATGAAGGTGGACTTCCTGGCCTGCGCCAAGGAAATTGCCTATGGGCACCAGGAAAAATGGGATGGCAGTGGCTATCCCATAGGGCAGATGGGGGACTCCATTCCCATTTCGGCCCGTTTGATGGCCCTGGCCGATGTATACGATGCACTGATCAGCCGCCGGGTCTATAAGGCGGCCATGCCCCATGAGGCTGCCCGGCAGATCATCCTGGAAGGAAGCGGCAAACATTTCGACCCGGATGTGGTCCAGGCTTTCCTGGCCTGTGAAGCAGAGTTCCAGACTATTGCCGCCCAGTACAAGGATAGCGACGGAGATCTGGAGGCAGAAGCCAGGCGCATTGCCAACGATGTGGCGGAGCAGGTCAATCTCTAAATAATTGGATTTTGGATTGCAAAGAAGTCCGGGGGCCGTCGACGGCGCTCGGGCTTTTCGGCTAGAATTGCGCTTTCCCGCAGCCTGTATTTCCATGACCAAATACGTATTCGTCACCGGCGGCGTGGTGTCTTCCCTAGGGAAGGGCATCGCCGCTGCGTCTCTCGGGGCTATTCTCGAATCCCGCGGCATCAAGGTTACCCATCTCAAGCTTGACCCCTACATCAACGTGGACCCGGGCACCATGTCGCCCTTCCAGCATGGTGAGGTGTTCGTCACGGAAGATGGTGCGGAAACCGACCTGGATCTGGGGCACTACGAGCGCTTTACCAGTGCCAAGATGTCCAAGCGCAACAACTTCACCACCGGTCAGGTGTACGACACGGTTCTGAAGAAGGAGCGCCGGGGCGAGTATCTGGGCAAGACCGTGCAGGTCATTCCCCACATCACCGACGAAATCAAGGGCAAGATCATGGCTGGCGCCGAGGGTGCCGATGTGGCCATCGTCGAGGTGGGCGGCACGGTGGGTGACATCGAGTCCCTGCCTTTCCTGGAAGCCATCCGCCAGATGGGTATCGAGGAAGGTCGCAACAACGTCTGCTACATCCACCTGACCCTGTTGCCCTACATCCCCACGGCCGGTGAATTGAAGACCAAACCGACCCAGCATTCCGTCAAGGAACTGCGGGAAATCGGCATTCAGCCCGACATTCTCCTGTGCCGGGCTGATCGTTCCATGCCCGCCGAAGAGCGCCGCAAGATTGCCCTGTTCTGCAACGTGATGCCCGAGGCCGTCATCGAATGCCTGGATGCCGACTCCATCTACAAGATTCCCGGCATGCTGCACGAGCAGATGCTGGACGAGATCGTCTGCCACAAGCTGGGCATCCTGGCCAAGGCGGCTGACCTGACCGTCTGGGAAAACCTGATTTTTGCCCTGGAGCATCCCGAGCATCAGCTCAATATTGCCTTCGTGGGCAAGTACGTGGATCTCACCGAGTCCTACAAGTCCCTGATCGAAGCGGTCAATCATGCGGGCATGCACACCCGCTGCAAGGTCAATATCCATTATCTGGATTCCGAAGCGCTGGAGACGGACGGTATTGATGTGCTGAAGCGCATGGATGCCATCCTGGTACCCGGTGGCTTTGGCAAGCGGGGTACAGAAGGCAAGATCGCCGCCATCCGCTATGCCCGGGAAAACAAGGTGCCCTATCTGGGTATCTGTCTGGGTATGCAGATGGCCGTGGTTGAATTCGCCCGGGACGTGGCCGGCATGGCTGGTGCCCACTCCACCGAATTCGAGGAAAAGACGCCTTATCCCGTGATCGGCCTGATTACCGAATGGCTGGATGCCTCCGGCAAAATGGAAACCCGTTCCGAAGAGTCCGATCTGGGCGGCACCATGCGTCTGGGCGGTCAGGTCTGCCACCTGAAGGATGGCAGCAAGGCCCGCGCCATTTATGGTCGTGCCGACATTGTTGAGCGCCACCGGCATCGTTACGAGGTGAATAACACCCTGTTGAGCCAGCTGGAAGAAAAGGGTCTGATTGTTTCCGGTCGTGCCCCTGGTACCGACCTCTGCGAAATGATCGAACTGCCTGCCGACGTGCATCCCTGGTTCGTGGCCTGT
>QKDJ01000029.1 GCA_003252145.1 Azovibrio restrictus | reverse complement strand
GACGGGCGTCCCGTTACCGTCGAAATAGGTGGACTTGCGCCCCCAGGTGTAGTCGATGATTTGATGGGGAATGATGATATCGCCAGGATTCAGGTCATCCCGAATCCCGCCCACGGAAGCCACGGAGACAATGTGGGTGGCCCCATACTCCTTGAGGGCCCAGATATTGGCCCGGTAATTCACCATGTGGGGAGGAATGGCATGACCATAACCATGGCGTGCCAGGAAAACCACGTCTGTGCCGCAAATGCGGCCGAAGGTCAGGGCTCCGGAAGGCTCCCCATAGGGCGTGCGCGCCACTTCCCGGTGGGACACGTCCAGATTGGACAGCTGGGTCAGCCCGCTGCCGCCAATAATTGCCAGCATAAATTCTCCTAGGAGGTCTTGCGCCGGACCAGCAGGGAAGCCAGTACCGGTGTCACACTTTTCAGGGCCGGATGGGTACGCCGCAGGGCTGCCATCTCGGGGCCGCCCTCCAGCTTGCGATAAAGGGCATCCCGGCGCTCGGCCACAAACGGCAGATCGGCAAAGGTTTTCAACTGGTGATAACGCACCAGGGTATCCCGACCCAGATCCTTGGCCTGCCAGGGAATGGCGGTACGATCCACCAGATGTACGGCCTGAACGCTGGGCAGACTTAGCGCCAGCTCGGCCACCTGGCGATGCACCTTTTCCCGATAGGCAGCCACGGCCTCGTTGAGTTCCCGGGAGGGCTGCTCGCCACCCTGGGTAATATCCTGGGGGGCGCCCATGAGCCAGCACACCACCACTTCAGGCGCAAAATCCGTCAGACTGGCCCGGTCAGCATCACTCAGCTGGGTCAGATCCAGTTGCAGGAAACTAACTGAGTCCTTACCCGCCAGTCGTTGGCGAGTCACTTCCAGGCAAGGCTCCAGCAGATCCACTGCCAGAACCTGGCATCCGGCCTCTGCCAGGGCCTGGGTGCCAAAACCCAGGCCACAACCGATTTCCAGTACCCGCTTGCCGGGCACCAGGGAAGCCATCCAGGCGTAATCCCCCTGGCGAGCGTAAGCGGCCCCTTCCGTTTCCCAATACTGGATGAAATCCTGGGTATCCACACCGCTCATGCATCACCCTTGGCGTAGATGGCGGGCAGATTGCGCCAGGCGCCACAAACATCCATGCCAAAGCCGAACACGAAACGATCCGGCACGGTCAATCCCACGAAATCCGCTTTCACAGGCTTGGGGCGACCAGTCTCCTTTTCGGAAAACACAGCAGTCAGCACCCGAGCGGCTCCCATCTGCTTAAGACGTTCGCAAATGGCAGCCAGGGTCACCCCTTCATCCAAAATGTCGTCCACCACCAGCACCGTCCTGCCCTTGAGTTCAATCCAGGGCGCACAGCGCCAGGTGAGCTTGTCATGACCAGTGGTATTGGCCCCATAGCGGCTGGCATGGAGATAGTCGAAGTCCAGAGGGAAATCCAGGTGCGTGAGCAAGTGCCCCGCAAAGGGCACCGCACCGCTCATCACACACAAGACCACCGGGTTGGCCTCGGAAAGCTCCGCCTTGACGGCAGCTCCCACACTAGCCACTGCCGCCTGGACCACTTCGGCGGAATGAATCAGGTCGGCCTGATCAAGGATGGCGCGGGCGTCTTCAACCAGCATCTTCATTCCTCAGGCTCTGCAGGTATTCGGTAAAGGCAGGCCCTACTTCCGGATGGCGTTGACCAAACACGGCGGTAGCCTGCAGGTAGCCCAGCTTGGAACCACAGTCGTAACGGGTCCCCTCATAGCGGTAACCCAGCACCTGTTCCTCGGCCAACAGAGCGGCAATGCCGTCGGTCAACTGAATCTCCCCGCCGGCACCGGGTTTGCCATTTTCCAGATGATGGAAGATGCGGGGGGTCAGGATGTAGCGCCCCACCACGGCCAGATTGGAGGGAGCCTCTTCTGGCTTGGGTTTTTCCACCATGGCGCTGATCTGCTCCACCCGCTCGGCCACAGGCTTGGCGGCCACGATACCGTAGCTCTTCGTATCCTCCCAAGGCACTTCCTGGACAGCCAGCACGGAACAACGGTAGTAGTCATAGGCATCAGCCATCTGCTTCAGGACGGCGGGTTTGCCGTCCAGCAGGTCATCCGCCAGGATCACGGCAAAGGGATCATCCCCCACCACCTGCTTGGCACACAGCACCGCGTGGCCCAGTCCCAGGGCTTCGGCCTGGCGGATATAGACGCAGTTCACCCCCTTGGGCAGGATGTTGCGCACCAGGTTGAGCATTTCCAGCTTGCCCTTCTTCTCCAGTTCCGTCTCCAGCTCGAAGGCCTTGTCGAAATGATCCTCAATGGCCCGCTTGCTGCGGCCGGTCACGAAAATCAGCTCTGTCACCCCGGCTGCCACGGCTTCTTCCACGGCGTACTGGATCAGGGGCTTGTCCACCACGGTCAGCATTTCCTTGGGGCTGGCCTTGGTGGCGGGCAGGAAGCGGGTCCCCAGACCCGCAACCGGAAATACGGCTTTACGTACTTTTTTCATTTTGCTCATCTCCTTGTTCTAGTAACTGCATCAGTGCACCTTCGTCCAGAATGGGCACCCCAAGTTTCTGGGCATTGTCCAGTTTGGAACCTGCTTCACTCCCGGCCAGCAGGTAATCCGTTTTCTTGGACACGGAACCACTCACCTTGCCGCCTGCAGCCTCAATCAGGGCCTTGGCCTCATCGCGCTTGAGGCTGGGTAGTGTACCGGTAATTACAAAGGTCAGGCCCTCCAGGGGCTTGGTTTGCGTATCGTTCTGTACAGGAAGTGTATCGAGGATGGACAGGCGCAATTGGGCTAGATCCTTGAGTCCTTGCCGGTTGGCTTCATGGGCCAGCCAGTCTACGATCTCGGCGGATACGGCCTGGGGCAGACTGGCGAGACGGGAGGCCAGGGCCGACTCTGCCGCCAGCTCAGCGCCATCCGGGAACAGGCGGCTCAATTCCTCCGCACGCACCTTGGTCAGTTTGGGAATCCCCAGGGCCTCGTACAACACGGACCACTCCAGGCACTCCCGCAAGCGGGAGCTGGGCCCATGCTCGTCACCGGGCTGAACTCCTGCGGCCAGCAAGGCATCGATAGCCTCTTCGTTATGGGCTTCGGCAAAGAAATCGGCGATGGACTGGGCCACGATGCCGCCGATATCCGGCAGCACCCCCAGCAAAGGCAAAGGGGCCTGGCGTACCAGGGCCAGACTACCTAGCCAGTCGGCCAGAGTCTTGGCCGTGGATTCCCCCACATGGCGGATGCCCAGGGCAAAAATGAAACGGGCCAGGGGGCGTCCCTTGCTCAGCTCCAAGGCCTCCAGCAGGTTCTCGGCAGACTTGTCCCCCATGCGTTCCAGTTGGGCCAGTTGCTCCAGGTTCAGGTGGTACAGGTCCGCCGGCGTCTTCACCAGGCCCTGATCCACCAACTGATCCACCAGCTTGTCCCCCAGGCCTTCCACATCCATGGCCCGGCGCCCAGCAAAATGCAGCAGGGCGCCCTTCACCTGGGCCGGGCAGACCAGGCCACCGGAACAGCGGGCTACCGCCTCCCCCTCCTCCCGCACCACATGGGAACCACATTCGGGACAGGTCTTGGGCAATTCAAAGGGCGGATATTGAGGCACCTGACTGAACAGGTCATCACTCCCCTGCACCAGGGGACGCTCTTCGGGCACCACGGCCACCACCTCGGGAATCACGTCCCCGGCCCGGCGCACGATCACCAGGTCCCCTACCCGCACGTCCTTGCGGCGAGCCTCGTCTCCGTTGTGCAGGGTCGCATTAGTCACCGTGACCCCGCCCACGAATACCGGCTGCAGCTTGGCCACCGGGGTGATGGCTCCGGTACGTCCCACCTGGACCACGATGTCTACCACTCGGGTCCGGGCTTCCTGGGCTGGATACTTGTGGGCCACAGCCCAACGGGGTTCCCGGGAACGAAAACCCAGGCGGCGCTGGAGTTCCAGGCTGTTGACCTTGTACACCACACCGTCGATATCGAAGGAAAGCTGGGGGCGCAAGGCCCCCATGCGTTCGTGAAAAGCGGCCAGAGCCTCAGGGCCCCGGGCCAAAGCCCGGTGTTCACAGACGGGAAAACCGAAAGCGGCCAGGGCATCC
>QKDJ01000145.1 GCA_003252145.1 Azovibrio restrictus | reverse complement strand
GTTCCTCTTCCCCCTGGCGCTCATGGAAAGTCAGGTTACGGCAAGCCGAAAAGTAAGGATTGATGCGCCAGGGATCAATGTTGATCAGGGCGGCAAATTCCTTGGCCACCTGATCATAGGCCGCAAAGTGGTGGGTCTTGCGGCGGCTGGCCCAGCCCCCGTGCAGGGGTGGCAACACCACCTGGCCATCCAGACCCTGCAGTACTTCGGGAATACCTGCCGACAGATCGTTGTTGAGCAGGATGGCGCAGGGATGGAAATCCGCCAGACCAATCCGGGCACCCCGACGCACCAAGGGCTCCAGCAGCAGGGACTGACCCAGAGGCAGTTCGATGCGGGTGGGCTCGGTGATTTCCGGCAACAGGGTACCGATGCGCACATCCAGGCCCGTCTGGGCCAGGATGGTGGCCAATTGGGCCAGGTTTTGCAGGTAGAAGCTGTTGCGGGTGTGATTCTCGGGGATCAACAACAGTTTGCAGGCCGAGGGGCAGAACTTTTCCACCGCGCTCATGGCCGCCTGCACGCACAGGGGCAAAAAAGCCGGATTCAGGTTGTTGAAACCACCGGGAAACAGGTTGGTATCCACGGGCGCCAGCTTGAAGCCGGCGTTACGCAGATCACAGGATGAATAGAAGGGCGGGGTATGTTCCTGCCACTGGCCCCGGAACCATTGTTCGATGGGGGCGCTCTGTTCAAGAAAACGTTGTTCCAACTCCAGAAGAGGGCCGGTCAACGCCGTAGTGAGATGGGGAACCATGTTGCTCCTAGCTTGAGGTCTTGTTTTTTTGCCGTTTATCTTACACCGGCCCGCCGCAGGCGAAGCGCCGCCCGCCAGGTGGCCAGACTGCCCACTCCGGCAGCCCAGAGGATCACGATCCCCATGAGCAGGGCGCCAAGTGCCGGCAAGGCCATGGCCACGATGGTCCAGTGCAGATCCCTATTAAGCAGGGATTCAGCAGGGTCTTCGGGGTTGAACCAGGCCTGCACCCGGTGTCGATACAGCAGGTCTTCATAAGCCGCCTGCTGGGCTTCCCGATTATCCATCCAGCCGTGGAGACCGTAGCGATGACCCAGATAGCTGCGCCCGTCCACCTGATAGCGGTAAGAGACCACAACTTTAAGGCTGCGGTTCCCCCCATCGGGCCCGGGTCCCACACTAAGCTCCTGAACCTGGGCCGTCACGGGCTTCCAATCCTGGCTGCGCCAGGCATCCCACAGGGGCTGCACTCCCAGGAACCAGAATGACAGGCTGCCCCCAGCCACAAACAGCAGGGCAGCCAGCACCAAGGCAGTTCGCGGAATCAGGCCCTTCAGCAGCCCCTCTGGTACTTCAAGCTTGGCCAAGGGCCTCCAGTTTGCCCATCAGCATGGCAAAACGAGGTTCGGTGGGAGCCAATTGATTGGCTACCAGCAGATTCTGGCGCACCTCGCGCACCATGGTGGCATCAGGCCCCTTCTGCTCCATATGGGCTAGCATCACGTGGGCGGAATTAAGCAGCAGGCGCACATTGCGGGGCATGCGGGTCAGGGCCTCACGCATCTTGGTGATGGCTTCGGTGGTCTTACCTTCCCGAGCCAACAGGATGCCCGCATTCATGGTCTCCATCGCTTCCTTGCGACTTTGCTCCACCAGTTCGTTGCCCTCTTCGCCCAGGCCGGTTTTCTTGATGATGGCCTTCACGGATGCCAGGGTTGCGGCGTCCTCGGGGTTGTTCATCACCTCGGCCTGGAGCAACTCCATGCCCTTCTGCTGTTCGCCGGTAGAAATCAGCAATTCAGCTACTTCCCGAGTAGCCGAAGAATCCAGCACGGCACTGCCCTGTTCGATCAGGGATACCAACTCCTTGGCCACGGCCTGGGCTTTTTCCGGCTGGCCGTTTTGTTGATACACCAAACCCTCCACGGATTTGGCCTTGAGGCACACCTCTTCTCCGTCAAAGGCCTTGCCCATCTGGGCCAGGACCTTGAGAGCTTCGTCAGGATTCGCCTTGCCACTCACGGTCTTGGCCAGTCCCAGATAGGTATCAGGCGTCTTGCGGACCGAATGCTCGGAAAGCACCAAGGTCTTGCGAAAGGCCTCCTCGGCCCGGTCCAGTTTGCCGGATTTCAGGGCCAGTTCGCCCATGTTGCGCTGCCGGGCGTGGGAGTTGGGGGACAGGGTGAGGGCTCGGTCCAAAACCTGTTCAGCCCGCTCGGACTCACCTAGCCCCGTATAAACCTCCGCCAGCAAGTCGTAGGCCTCCAGGTAAGCCCGCTGGCGATCCACCAGGGACTCCAGCATGTTCCGGGCAGACTCCAGATCACCCGTACCCATGGCGATTTTGGCCATCCCCAGCTGGGCCCAGGGCACATCCCGAACCGCCAGCACCTTCTCATAGGTAGCCTTGGCCTTGTCCGCCTGGCCCGACTGCATGAGTAGGTCGCACTTCACCCGCAGTAATTCGATGGCATTGGCCTTGTCAGCAGCTGCCCGTTGATCACAGAGCCGCACCGCCTTCAGGTAGTCCTTGCTGGCGATGGCCTGGTCGATCTCGATAAAGGCCTCCTTGCGCACCAGGATTTTCTGGATACGTCCGGACAGGATGGATTCAGTCACCGGCTTGACCAGATAAGCATCCGGCTGCACCTCGGCCGCGCTCATGAAGATATCGTTGGTTTTTTCCGCCGTGACCATGATCCAGCAGCAGCTGGGGCCGATCAGGCGTTTGTGGCGTGCCTCTTCCAGAATCTGCATGCCGTTTTGGCCAGCACCCAGATTGAAGTCACAAAGCACCACATCGTAGCGACCATGGGTCAGCAGATTCACTGCCTCGGCACCCGTAGCTGCGTAGTCAATGTTTTTTGCATTGGCACCGCAATTGCGCAATACCGTGGCCAGCATGCTGCGCATGCCCTGAAAATCATCCACGATCAGGAACTTGCTGGACGCAAAAAATTGCTCTCCGCCACCACCAAACATGTCAGTTTTCATGATTCACTCGTCGAAATCGGCACTCACCTGAACAGCAGGTTGCTTAAGGTAGGCGCAAAACAAAACGACCACCGCCCAGGGACCCGCCGTTTTCCAGGCGAATACTGCCCTCCTCCTTGCGGCTGCTGTGCATGCGGGCTACCACGGCCGCAAAATAGAGTCCCAGACCCGTGCTACCCGTGCTGAAATTAACCCCCCGCATGGCGGCAGCTCCTTCGTCCAGCATGCGCTGGGGAAATCCGGTTCCGTCATCATCCACCGAAAACTCCAGGGCACCGTCCACCATCTGGGCCGACAGACGGACCACGCTCTTGGTGTAGTGAGCAGCATTGTTCATGGCGTGAACCAGAATGCCATCCACCAGATCCCCGTCAAAATCCCAGTAGCAGTCCTCCGCCACATCCATTTCGAGACGGATATGGCGAGTCTTGAACAAGGCCACGACCCGGGATGAGAGCATCTCGGCGAACTCGGTCATCTCGTAGGTTTCCGGCCGGAAGGGGTACAGGTCGTTACCCAGCTTGTAGAGAGTGAGCAACTGGATCAGGTTCCCGTTGATGCGCTGGGTTTCATAGAGCATCTGGGACATTTCCTGATAGGTGTCGGACTGCTCCGGCCCGGCTTGAAGGGCCATGTTCTGCAGACTCGCCAACAGGACACTGATGGAATTCTTCATGTCATGGACAGAAGAGGCAAGAAACAGATTGGCGTCAGGACGTGTAAGCGCTTGCATGGAGCGTGCACCCCTTAAATGATTTTTCCCATTGTAAAGACTCCTACTCACAAAGGGCTAGCTGTCCCGAAAACGTAATGAAATGAGCAAGTATCAGGGAATGGCCTGCCTCGCGTTGACACAGCAGGGTAAAATGGTGAGCTTATTTTCGCCAGTTTCCGGAGTTTTGCCGTGCTAGTCGCCGCCAATATCACCATGCAGTTCGGGGCCAAGCCCCTCTTTGAGAACGTCAACGTCAAGTTCGGCGAGGGCTTCCGCTACGGCCTGATCGGCGCCAACGGGGCCGGCAAATCCACCTTCATGAAAATTCTCTGCGGGGCCCTGGAATCCTCCGCCGGCAACGTTTCCAAGGAAAAACATGAGCGTCTGGCCTATCTGAAGCAGGACCAGTTTGCCTACGAAGAT
>QKDJ01000288.1 GCA_003252145.1 Azovibrio restrictus | reverse complement strand
CGGGCCTCCAGGCCCAGGCGGGCCGTACCGTCCGGGTCCCGGTAGCAGGCTTCGATGGCGGCGGCCACCTGGTCCACATCGGCCCGGTCGTCCACAAACAGGGTACCGGCCGCATCCGGGGGTAGGCCCGCTTCCCGGGTGCACAGGTTGGGCACGCCGCTGGCGCCCGCCTCCAGCAGCACCTTGGCCAGACCTTCGTTGCGGGACAGGAGCACGTGCAGGTGCACCTGGCGCAGCAGTTCCGGCAGATCCTTGCGGAAGCCCAGGAAGCGCACGTTCGGACCCGCCAGAGCCTGGAGGGCAGCAGCCTCGGCTGCCGGCAGGTGGCCGATCAGCCACAGTTCCGCCTCCGGCAGCTTGAGGCGCTGCCAGGCCTGGAGCAGCTCGTAACTGCCTTTGCGCTCTCCCAGCAGGCCGCAGCTGGCGACGATGAAGGGCCGCGCCGGTTTTGCCGCTGGCGGGTGGAAACGCCGGGTGTCGGCGCCCCGGTAGATGGCCCGCACCTTTTCCGCCGCCACCCCCTGCTCGAGGAAGCTCTGGCGGGCGTTGTCGGAGGCCACCAGGATCAGGGTGGCCAGCTCGTATTCGGCCCGGTAGCGGCTGTGGGGAATGCGCGGCCAGCGGGTAAGCTGGAGGCCGCTGCCACCCGTGTCCGCGTCCCGGTGGGAATTGCCCACGTTGAGGATGCGCGGCACTCCGGCCCGGGCGGCGGCCTCGAAGGGATGCAGGGCGGTCTTGGACCAGGCCACCACCCCCGCATGGGGCGCCCGCTCGAAATGGCGGCGTCCCAGGCGGGAGAACCAGCGCTTGTTGAGGGCGTAGTAATCCTGGGAAGGCAGCCAGGAGAGAAGCTTGGTGGGCGGCAGGGCCTGGCGGAAATTGCGGATGCCCGGCAGGTCGAGGCGGCCCCGGGCCACCAGGTCCACGGCCCGGCCAGCTTCCGAGAAGGCGCGCAGTTGCTGCTCCGTGACCAGATCGATGCCGATGCCGGAGAACTTGCTGTCGGTGACGTAGAACCAGGGCTCAGCCATGGGTCAGCTCCAGCAGGGCGGCGGCGGCCTGGCGCACGGCGGCCACGGGGATGGCGTCCACCGGCGGCTTCTTCTCCGCCACGAAATCCGCGGCCCAGAGCCGGGGCGTGGCCGGGGTTGACCAGTGCCAGTGGGCCGGGTTGGTGGGGCCGAACAGGGTAAGCACCGGCTTGCCGAAGGCAGCGGCCAGGTGGCTGGCGGAGCCATCGACGCAGAAGACGATGCGGGCCCCGGCCAGCAGGGCCAGGTACTGGCGCAGGCTGGTGCGGCCGGCCAGGTTGATGGCCCGTGGCCCCAAGCCGCTGGCCAGCTTGCCCGCCAGTTCCACCTCCCAGGGACTGGGGCCGCTGCTGATCACCCAGGGCAACTCACCCCCCAAGTCCTGCAGTGCTTCCACCCAGCGCTCCGGCGACCAGGTCTTGCGCTGCCAGGCGGAGGTGGGATGGATCACCCCGTAGGTGGCGGGCAATCCCTGGGGCTGCCAGTCGGCGGGGGGCGGCAACAGCCGGGGCGGCCGGAAATCCCCGGGGGCGCCACCTGCCATGGCGTGGAACAGGGCGCCCCGGTAGGTAGCCCCACCGGGCAGGATCTGCTTTTCCCGGAAGATCAGGGCCTGCCACCAGGGGGCCTCGTCCCGGGTCAGGATCAGTCGGCGCCGGGCGCCAAAGGCCTGGGCGGCGTAGAGCAGGGCCGCCGTCTTGGCTTCCAGGCAGAGTACTTCCCTGGCCCGGGGCCAGGTTTCCGGGGCCAGGTGCACCGGGCCGGGCATCAAGGCCAGCAGGTCGGCAAAGCCGGGGCGGGTGGAGAGGCCGACGCTGCCCCGGCCGGCCAGCACTTCCAGGGCCGGTTGCAAGAGCAGCACGTCGCCCAACTGCTTCCGGTAGATGACCAGGTGGTCGAAGACGGGCCGGCTCATTGCAGGGGGATGCCCCGGACCCGGCACCAGGATTTAAAGTACTTGAGGAAGGTGTACAGGGCCGCGTAGGCGCCGGTCACCAGGCCCACGGCCCCGTCCCGCCAGCCGCCCTTACGCAGGTACCACTTGAGGAAGGCGAAGGGGGGGCTAAAAAAGGCCCGCCCCAGGCTGGGTGGCACTTCCTGGAAACGCACCAGGCGGCTGGTGTAACCGTTCAGTTTGGCGAACACCTCGTGCAAGGAGAAGAAGGTGTCGTGCACCACGTGCCCGGGCAGGACGATGCGTTTCCTGGCCCCGGTGGCCTTGTCGTCCACGGGCACATCGTTGAAGCGCACCTTCTGGCGATTGAAGAGGCGCAGGGGAAAGTCCGGGGAGGAGACCGGGTAGATGCCGTGCACCTCCCGTCCCAGCACCCGCCAGTAGCGGCGGATCCGGTAGGCGGTATCTGGATCGCTGAGCTGGGGCTTTAGGACCCGGATGGCGGCCAGAGTCTCCGGGTCCAGGAACTCGTCGCTGTCCAGGCACAGCACCCAGTCGTGGCTGGCCTGGGCGATGGCGAAGTTCATCTGCTCCGCGTGGGTCTTGTAGGGCCGGTGGATGGGCGTCACCCCTTGCCCGGCCAGGTATTCCAGGGTGCCGTCGCTGCTGCCGGAATCCACCACCACCAATTCGTCGGCGATCTCCAGGGCCGGCATCAGGCAGGGTGCCAGGGTGCGCAGGGAGTTATGAGTGAGGAGGCAAACGGTAACTTGCGCCATTTCAGAATCCTGTGGCTTTCACTACCTGCTCGAAAATGATCTCCCGAGGTGCCCTGGGCAGTTCCGCTTGCATTCGGGCTAGTCCCACTTCACCCGCGATAAATGCACTCATTTGCGCCACTTTTTCCCGGTAGGCCCGATCTACTCGACTCCCCCACCCGCGCTGATCAAAATATTCGAGTACCCGTGCCAATAAACGCGCCTGAGCCAGCAAGCCGGTAATGGACTTGAGGCGCTCGGGATTTTGGTAATCCTTGAATTTTCCTGCACTGAGGTGCGAAAACCCACCGATGTGACAATGGGGAACCCACTCCATGACATCTGCGATTTGATATCCATGGGCCTGAGCCCGCAGGGAACCGCCGATCATGGAGTCCATGTTTCCCAATTCAAAATGGGCATCAGGAAACTCTGCCTGCAGCAGGCTTGCAGCCCGCTCATCCTTGCTGTAACGCTGTTGATTCAGCTCTAAATGCAAGGCCGTATTGAGCGTGAATAAATTGGTACGAATAGCGGCATAGGAAACGCCATTTCGAACCATGGTGCTATTCCGACGTAAGCCCACGCTGAGCGCATACAAGTTGTCCGACAGGTGATGGGCACATTGCTGCCACCAACTGCCATCCACAACAAACAGATCCGCATCAATAAAAGCGATGTGGGCTTCCGCATGGAACTCACGAACCACGTCATTGACCATGACTTGGTGCCATTTCCCGGGGATATGGTCCTGAGGAAGAATTCCAAACAGTCCATAGGTCAATTCCACACCAGGAATCTCCCTGAGCCAGGCCATCAACTCCTGCCTTGCGGCTGAAGCTACACCATCCACATGAATGAACAAGCGAAATCCAGCACGCGCCTCCGTCGGACAGGCAGCCAGAGCTGACTCCGCTGCCAGACGCGCAAATACCGGCGAATAGGTTCCTGCACACAGGATATGGTGGGAAGGTAGGGTGCTGGATGCTTGAGAGCGCGGAGGAATATCTCGACTCAAAGCACTTACCAGGTGTCGCAGGGCCGTAGGGCGCCGGTTCCGGCGCATCAGACCCCGCATCAAATAGCCTCCTGTGTCACTTCTTCAGCCTTCTGCATTCTGTACAAGCGAGCATAGAGACCATCCGCCGCCAACAGTTCAGCGTGGCTGCCCTCTTCCATCTTGCGCCCATGAGACAAAGTGATGATGCGGTCTGCCCGTTCAATCGTGGACAAGCGATGCGCAATCACCAAAGTGGCACGCCCCACCATCAGGTCATCCAGGGCGCGCTGCACTACTCGCTCGGACTCCGTATCCAATGCGGAAGTGGCTTCGTCCAGAATCAGGATAGGTGCATTTTTCAGGAGCGCACGGGCAATGGCCAGGCGCTGGCGTTGGCCACCCGAGAGTTTGACGCCCTTCTCGCCGATCAT
>QKDJ01000193.1 GCA_003252145.1 Azovibrio restrictus | reverse complement strand
TGCAGGCCATCGACAGCATCGCCACCCGCTCTTTCCTGGAACTCAAGGGAGGACCGCCCACGGCCAAGTCCATCAGCGTCAAGGTCAAGGCCGATGACTACAACGAGCTGCGGGCGGCCAGCGATGCCCTGAAGGCTGCTGTGGCCCAGATTCCCGGGGTGCGCAACCTGACCGATGATGATGTGCCGGGCCGTACCGAACTCAAGCTGGTGCTGAACCGGGAAAAACTGTCCCGGGCCGGAGTGTCTGCTGGGGAAGTGGCCCGCCTGCTACGCCTCTATGGGGAAGGGGAAACCGTGGCCAGCACCCGGGATGCGGGGGAAAAGGTGGATGTGGTGGTGCGGGCCCGAACCGAGGCCATGACCGACATCGGCGAATTCCTGCAGCGTACCGTGCCCCTGGCCGACGGGCGCCAGATTCCTCTCTCCAGCCTGGTGGATGAGGAGCCCCGCATTGCCAAGGGCTATATCCGCCATTACCAGCTGATGCGGGCCATCACCGTGGAGGCGGACCTGAACCCGGACGAGAATGACACCCTGAGTGCCAACCGCCAGTTGAAGACCGCCTGGGCCCAGTTGCAGCCCCAGTTTCCCAACACCCAACTGGACTTCTCCGGGGAGCTGGACGACATCCAGGAGAGCCTGGATTCCATGCTGAAGTTGTTCGGTCTGGGCATCGGCCTTATTTACCTGATCCTGGCCACCCAGTTCAGGAGCTACACCCAGCCCCTGATCATCCTGGTGACCGTGCCTCTGGCCTTCACCGGGGTGGTGCTGGGCCTGCTGATTTCCGGCAATCCCCTGTCCCTGTACACCCTGTACGGGGTCATCGCCCTCACGGGTATCGCCGTCAATTCCGCCATCGTGTTGATTGATGCGGCCAACGAGCGGCGGGCGGCGGGCATGAGCGTGCTGCATGCCTCCGTCTATGCAGCCCGGCGCCGGGTGGTGCCCATCCTGATCACCTCGGTGACCACTATCGGCGGGCTCTTCTCCCTGGCCGTGGGTCTGGGGGGGAAATCCATGATGTGGGGGCCGGTGGCGGCCTCCATCGTCTGGGGGCTGGGCTTCTCCACGGTCCTTACCCTGTTCGCCATTCCCCTCATCTATCGCATGGCCATGGGACGTCGGACAGGCTGATTGTTGCAAAGCCTACAAGGCGACATTGCTGCAGTGCAATGATTTACATGGATTTTTCTCCTGGCATCCTTTCTGCTGTAGCAAGGTTTGAATGTGCCAACTAGGAGAAAACATGCCCAAGCCAAAAAAACACGTTCTGGTCTGCGTTCAAGGCCGTCCTCCCGGTCATCCCCGGGGCTCCTGTCAGGAGAAGGGCTGCAATGCCGTGTACCAGAAGTTCTCCGAAGAATTTCAGAACCGCAACCTGTGGGCCACGGGCTACCTGCTGACCAACACCGGTTGTCTGGGTCCCTGCCATATGGGTCCCACCGTGATCGTCTATCCTGAAGGCCGCATGTACGTGGGCGTGACCCCCGAAGACGTGGCTACCCTGATCGACGAAGATCTGATGTTTGACCAGCCGGTAGAACGTCTGCTGGCACCTGCTGAAGTCTGGGGCTGATCATGAATGAAGGACGCTACATCAATATCGGTGACGTGGTTTACGCCAAGGAATCCCTTTACAACGACGGTGGCGTGCCTGACATAGCCGAGGACGCCCTGCTGGTGGCCGAAGGCACCCGCGGTGTTGTGGTCAATATCGGTTTCCTGGAAGCCGATGAAGACCAGGAAATCTTCCTGGTGCGCTTCGAAGGCGAAAACGGCGACCTGGGCGGTCCGGTGGGTTGTCTGCCGGAAGAGCTGACCCAGGAAGACGAACGGGCGGCAGCCTGATCCATGGCCGGCATCGGCATCTATTTCGGTACCGATACCGGCCGCACCCGGCTCCTGGCCAAGCAAATGGCCAGAAAGCTGGGCGAACGGGCGGCTTCACCCGTCAATGTGGCCAAGGCCCAGCCGGAAGACCTGCTGGGCCACGAATTCCTGATTCTGGGCACCCCGACCCTGGGGGAAGGGGAGTTGCCTGGACGTACCACCGGCCTCAGTGCCGATAGCTGGGAAGAATTCCTGCCCCGCCTGGCCGGGCTGGATTTCAGCGGTCGCAAGGTGGCCCTGTTTGGCCTGGGGGACCAGGTCAAGTACGGGGACAATTTCGTGGATGCCCTGGCCGACCTGCATCAGGTCTTTAGCGACCTGGGGGCAACTCTGGTGGGCCAGTGGTCTGCCGAGGGTTATGACTTTGCCGCCTCCCGGGCCTGCGCAGAGGGCATGTTCCTGGGGCTGGCCATAGACCAGCACAATCAGGGGTTGCTCACCGAAGGGCGTGTGGAAAGCTGGCTGGCGGCCCTGGAGCCCCATCTGCCCAAGGCCTGAGGCCCATGCTGGCTTCTTCCCGGGACGTGAATGTCTGGGCCTTGCCCAAGGCCAATCCTCTCAAGCAGTTGTTGCTGAACCTGTGTGAACGTCTGGGGCCGGATGGTTTTGTGGTGTTGGACAAGGGAGAAGGGCCGGAGGCCGTGACCTTGTGCCAGGCCAGCTACCCCGATATCAGTGCCTATCTCTATATTTACGGCCAGTCCGCTGGGCAGTACGGTTTGCACTTGGAATACCCCAGCCAGAATGGTCTGCCTCTGGCGCCAGATATCCACGAAGCCATGACCCGCCTCCAGGCCCTGGAGGCCCTGGAAATCCATCTGACTCCGGTGGGGGCAGAAAGCGAGTAAGTTCGTTGTTTGAGTCTGGGGGTTTGTGGTCCAGCAGGCTTTAATGAGCGGATGGGGTTGAGAGTTGGAAGGTGCCCCGTCCGGCGGCCTTTGCCGCATACATGGCTTTGTCGGCCCGCTTCATCAGGCTTGCCAGGTCAGCCCCATCCTGGGGAAAGAAAGCAATGCCGATGGAGGCTCCCACTTCCAGTTGGTGCCCGCCAAGCTCCATGGGGCGGGAGATGCTTGCAAGTAGCTCCTGCGCAAAATGGATGTAGTGGGTATCCGCCCGTTGTTCTTCCAGGACAATCACAAATTCGTCGCCTCCCAGGCGAGCTACGGTGTCCGCCGCTCTGACGCAGCTCTCGATCCGACGACTGACCTCCTTGAGTAACAAGTCCCCCACTTCATGGCCGAAGCTGTCATTGACGGCCTTGAAATGGTCTAAATCCAGAAAGGCAAGGGCCAGCCGCTGATTATCCCGGCGCGCCCGTTCCATGGCGTGTTGCAGCCGGTCTTCAAGTAGCAGGCGGTTGGGCAGGTTGGTGAGGGCGTCGTGAAAGGCCAGGTGTTTGATTTGTTCGTCTCTGCGCTGAGCTTCTGTAATGTCGTGGAAAACACCCACATAGCGATCGGCCCGACCTCGGGAGTCATTGACGCAGTTGATGGTCAGCCACTCCACGAACACCTCTCCATTCTTGCGCCGGTTCCAGATTTCTCCCTGCCAGCATCCTTCGCGAGTAAGGGCCTCCCAGATAACCCGGTAGAACTCCGGATCGTGGTGACTTGAGCGCAATAGGCTGATTTTCTGGCCAACGGCCTCTTCAGGCGTATACCCCGTTATTTTCTCAAAGGCGGGATTGACGGCAACGATCCGGGCTTGATCATCGGTGACGACGATGCCTTCGGCGGAGTTCTTGAACACACTGTCCGCCATGCGTAGATTCTCTTCCGCATCCACAAATTTGCGGTAGTAGCGGTGCATGGCCTCAATGGAGGAGCAGACGATGAGCGCGTCGATAAGGAATACAACGTTCGATACCACCATCTGCCGGGAAAAGGAGAAGTCGATGACGGCGTAAGGAGGCCAGAACAAATAGGTGGCCATGATCAGCCCCAGGGCGGCAGCAAAAATGCCAGGCCAGAGCCCCGCAACCACGACGGCGACCGATACAGCAGGGAAGAAGGTGACGTACTGTACCCCGCCTTCCAGGGGGGCAATGAGAAGGCGTATAAGCAGCGCGAAGGCCATCAACAGGGTGACGAAGAAGAGGCGTCGGGCAGGCGAGTTGCGTTCCCCACCCAGCAGAACTAATTGCTCAAACAGTCGGCAAAACAGGCGAGTGACTTCTTGGTGGCTAAGACCTTTCACGCGTGCGACTCCCTTATGCGATTCTGCTA